>DTUI01000103.1 GCA_012964205.1 Candidatus Thioglobus sp. | reverse complement strand
CTTGCTTGCAATGGCTCTAAAACACCACCAATACCAACACCACCTGAAAGATGAACGTTCTTACCAATTTGAGCACATGAGCCAACTGTTGCCCAAGTATCAACCATGGTGCCAGAATCAACATAAGCACCGATATTAACGTAAGATGGCATAAGTACCGTATCTTTTGCAATGTATGATCCGCGACGTGCACTTGCTGGTGGTACAACACGAACGCCAGTGGCTTTTAGCTCATCTTCTGACATATTGGCGAATTTTGAAGACACCTTATCATAGTATTGAGTAAAGCCACCTTGCATTGGCTCATTGTCTTTAATTCTAAAAGATAGTAATACAGCTTTTTTAAGCCATTCGTTAACAACCCAATCGCCAACGCCTCGTTGCTCAGCAACTCGAGCTTCACCCGAGTCAAGCATACGAATGGCTTCGTTAACCGCCTTTTCTACTTCAGGGGTTACAGTTTGTGGGTTGATGTTGGCTCTGTCTTCAAAAGCAGTTTCAATGATATCTTTCATGAGGGTTCAAATTAGTAAAATTGGACATTATATCAGACGCTTGTTGATAAGTCCGTTCGAGCACGATTAGCCATCGATTTTATCGATTCATAGTATTGAAAAATTTCATTTTATTCATGGTGTTAAACTCACTAAAATACACCGCGTAATGTGTTGATTATTGACTTGAATCAAGTAAAAAAACACGATTAATGTTAAGATGATAAAAGTTTATTAATGGTTTTTGATGAGAGTGTAATGACGGATAAAAAAATTCAACTAGAAACCCTGTACGAAGAAGGTGACCAATGGGTACAAAACCTTGGTGACAGTACGGTTCATGCCAAGCGCATGGGTGGCTTATTTAGAAATGTGAAATGGGTTTCTATGTTGATTTGGATGCCATTTTTTATCGGTCCATATCTAACCTGGAACGATCGACAGGCCATTTTATTTGATATGGAAAATCGCCAATATCATTTATTTGATGTGACTATTTTCCCTCAAGACATTTGGATGCTAACAATGGTGTTGCTATTTTTAGCCATTTTTCTGGCAGCTATTACCACAGTGCTTGGTCGAGTTTTTTGTGGCTATTTCTGCTTTCAAACAGTCTGGACTGATCTTTTCACCCAAATTGAGCAATGGGTCGAAGGTATGCCAATCAAACGCCGTAAGCTAGAAAAAGCGCCAATGAGTTTTAATAAGATAAAGCTTAAGATGATTAAGCATCTCTTATGGATTGCTATCGCTCTACTTTCGGGCGTCACTTGGATGTTGTATTTTAATGTGACATGGGCTGATTATTTTAGTGGCAATGTTGATATGGTCACCATTGCTATTACTTCAATAATCGCTGTAGGAGCCTATGTATTTGCTGGATTTATGCGTGAGCAAACTTGTCTATGGATTTGCCCTTACGCTCGTATTCAGGGTGCAATGATTGACGAGCAAACTGTATTGCCAACTTATGACTATTATCGTGGTGAGCAGCGTGGTAAATTAAATAAAGGTGAGTTTGTTAAAGATAACGGTGACTGCATTGATTGTCATCAGTGTGTTGCTGTATGTCCAACTGGCGTTGATATTCGTAAAGGTCAAGAGTACGGTTGTATTACTTGCGGATTATGTATTGATGCGTGTGATGCGGTGATGGAAAAAGTTGGCAAGCCTAAGGGGTTGATTCGCTATACCTCATTAGTTGAATTGGAGTCAAACAAGTCGACTCAAGCATTCTATAAACGCCCGAGAGTAATGGTTTATGCTGTTATTTTAATTGGCGCATTGTCAATGCTTGCTTACGGAATGATGAATATTGCATCAATGGAGTTCAAGGTATTGCACGATAGACAGCCTTTATTTGTGCAGCTATCTGATGGCTCTATCCGTAATAAATACGAGCTTAAGGTTATGAATAAAACAGATGCAGAGATGATGGTTGATATTACTTATAACAGTAGTATTAAATCCTTAAAATCGAAAAAACAGCTAAACTCAGTACGCATTCCAAGTGGTAATGTAAAGTCTATCTTTGTTTATTTGTCAGCCTATGAAAATAACGTTGGCGATGACAATGGGGTAACTTTTGTGGTTTCTAGCGATCAAGGCACGTTAGAATATGACACAACCTTTTTTACCCCAAAGAGTATGCGATGAAAGTTTATAAAAGCCCAGTAATGATGCTTATGCTAGCACTATTTTTAGTGCTAGTTAGTGCTACCATATATCGAATTATAACGGCATTAGAAACCCATCCTGGATTGGTAGTTGCAGACGCTTATGAAACCGGTGAGCGCTACGGCGAGACGCTTGATGCTAGAAAAAAGCTTGTTGCTCAAGGCTGGACGCTCGAGCTTACTATTCCTGATGTGGTTACACACAATACACCTCAAACCTATACAGCAATTAACGCTAAAAACAACAAGGTGCTTTCTACTGCCAAAGCAACAGCGTACTTTTACAGACCGTTAGAGATGAAGCATGATTTTTCCTTACCAATGCAAGTAAATGACCAGGGCGCTTATCAAGTTAGTGTTAATCTACCCTTAAAAGGTCGATGGGATTTGGTGGTTGAAATAACCAAAGGTGATTTCTTACAGCAGGCTTCTGCTCGAATGTTTGCTCAGTAACGCTGAGTAATTAATCTTCGTGGCAATGGTTATGGTGGTGTTCGTAAGTTGCCATTAATTCATCCATCTGATCGGCAAATAAATCGTTAAATTGCGAGTCTTTTAAAATTGACTCCGGTTGACCCATGCAACAAATATGATGATAAAGACATAGCACTTGGGTAGATTCTTTCATCACTCGATGTAGATCGTGTGAGACCATTAACACCGCACAACCTTGCTTTTGATGAATGTCTTGAATCAGCTTGTACAAGTGCATTTGACCATTAACATCAAGATTTTGAGCGGGCTCATCTAGAATTAAAACGTTAGGCTTAGCTAATAGTGCTCGAGCCAATAACACGCGCTGCATCTCACCTCCAGACAGTGAACTCAACTCATGATTTAAAATGGATTCAATGCTGGTTAATTGCGCAGTTTCATGTAGAAAACTAGTATCAACTTTTTGATTGAGCTGTAAAAAGTCTAATACTGAAATAGGAATGAATTCATTAGGGATGAATTTTTGCGGGGTGTAACCTAGGCGAATGTTGCTAGACTTGGTCACACTACCAGTATCTGCTTTTATCAAGCCTAAAAGCACTTTAATGAGTGAGCTTTTACCTGCGCCATTTGGGCCGATAAGTGTAATAAACTCACCAGCCTTAAGCTCAAAACTCACTTGATCAAGAATACTCTTGCCGTGACGGCTAAGGCTTATTTTATCAACATGAATAAGGGTATCTGACATAGGGCTAGTAATTACTAAAGTAATGTTATTTTACAACTTAAGCAGAGGTTAAAATACCTGAAAGTACTTGCAAAATTTTATAAACCGATTAAAGGCTCCTTAGCATGTCACATAAGCTAATCTTACTAGATGGTTCGGCGTTTTTATTCCGAGCTTATTTCTCAACATTAAAGCAAAATCTGAGCAATCAAGAGGGCTTCCCAACGGGTGCTATTTTTGGCGTGATTAATGCTATTAAGCGTTTGCAAAATCAATACCCAAAGGCTAAGTTAATTGCTATTTTTGATGCCAAGGGTAAGAATTTTCGTCATGAGATTTACCCTCAATACAAAGCGCATAGAAAACCTGCAGACGATGATTTGGTTATTCAAATTGAGCCTTTATACGAAATCATTCGTGCCATGGGATTTCATTTTATCTGTGTACCTGGTGTTGAGGCTGATGATGTGATTGCCACACTAAGTCGTTGCGCTGATGATAATTGCATTAAAACAGTGATTGCTAGTGGTGATAAAGACTTGATGCAGCTTGTTAGTCCAAACATTACTCAGTTAGACATGAAAGGCGTAACCTATGATCGTGCTGGCGTGATAGAAAAAATGGGCGTTGCGCCGGAGAAAATTTTAGACTTATTGGCGTTGACAGGTGATAGTGCAGATAACATTCCAGGTGTGCCTAGTGTTGGGCCAAAGACAGCTATTAAATGGCTATCTTTGTACGAAGGTTTGGATGGCATTAAAGATAATGCTCACGAAGTAAAAGGCAAAGTTGGTGAAAAATTACGTGATAATTTTGATCTACTAGACTTATCACATCGATTGGTTAAGCTTAAGTTTGATGTTGAGCTATCATGCAATATTTTAGATAATGAGCCTGGCCAAGACAATGCCACGCTAGCGAGTTTGTATCAACAGTATGGATTTTATATGTGGCATAGGCAGTTGGATAATATAGATAATACATCGGTTTCTACTAATGACACCATAGAAAGTGAAAATCCTGAGCCTAATGTCAGTCCCGCTTTAGACTTAACAAGAGATTATTCACAAACCACAGTTGTTGATGAGTCAGTGTTTTCTAAAATGCTAGAGCGTTTAAACGCTGCTGAGAATTTTGTATTTGATCTTGAGACTAATTCTCTTGATTATATGAATGCGAAAATTGTCGGCTGGGTATTTCTAATTGAGTCAGATAGTTTTTATATACCGGTTGCGCATGATTATTTAGATGCGCCAAAACAGCTAAACTTTGATCAGGTAATGCAGGCATTAACGCCAATTTTGGAAAATGCCAGCATTGGCAAAATCGGCCAAAATCTTAAATATGATGCACATATTCTAGCTAATTATAAAATCGATTTAAAAGGCATATCAGATGACACCATGGTGAAATCTTACGTGCTTAATTCTGTAGCCACGCGCCATAATATGGATGATTTGGCCGAGCATTATTTGAATCATCAAACTATTTCATTTTCAGATGTTGCAGGCAAGGGAAAAAAGCAAATCACATTTAATCAAGTTTCATTAGAAGTTGCTAGCCCTTATGCGTGTGAAGATGTAATTGTGACGGATCTTCTAAACAAGGCATTAGATGATCAAATTGCACAATATCCAAAGTTGGTTAAGCTGTATCAGCGTGTAGAGTTGCCACTGGTTAATGTGCTGATGAAAATGGAGCGTAATGGTGTTAAGCTTGATGCACAAGCACTAGGTGTTCAGCAAATTGACATTAAATCACAGATGGATAGTATTCAAGCTCAAGCTTACGAACTAGCAGGAGAGGTGTTTAATTTAGAATCACCAAAGCAAATTCAACAAATTCTTTTTTCTGAAGAAGGGTTAGGGTTGGAAGCTAAAAAGAAAACACCTAAAGGTGCACCTTCAACTAATGAAGAGGCTTTGAAGTTGTTAGACCATCCATTGGTAGATTTGATCTTAAGTTACCGCACTCTGACCAAGCTAAACTCTACTTATTTAGAGGCATTACCAAAGCAGATTGATATTCACACTCAACGATTGCATACTTCTTATCATCAGTCAGTGACAGCAACAGGGCGTTTGTCCTCTTCTAATCCAAACCTACAGAATATTCCTATTCGTTCTGAGCAAGGTGCGCGTATTCGTGGCTCTTTTATTGCTGACGAGGGTAATGTTATTATTGCAGCAGACTATTCTCAGATTGAGCTTAGAATTATGGCGCATATTTCACAAGATGTGAATTTATTACAAGCCTTCAAAGAAGATCGAGACGTTCATAGTGCTACTGCAGCAACCATGTTTAAAGTGGCAACAGATGAAGTTACCAAGGAGCAAAGACGTCGAGCTAAGGCAATTAACTTTGGTTTAATTTACGGTATGAGTGCCTTTGGTTTGGCCAAGCAGATTGATGTGTCGCGCACCGAAGCGAAAGAGTATATCGATGCTTATTTTGAAAATTATCCAGGTGTGGCCGATTATATGGAAGACACTAGAGAGTCTGCAAAAATTCAAGGCTATGTTGAAACGGTTATGGGCAGAAGACTATATTTGCCACAAATCAATGCTAAGAATAAAATGCTACAACAACACGCATTAAGAACAGCGATTAATGCGCCTATGCAAGGCTCAAGTGCGGATATCATTAAATTAGCCATGTTGGATGTTGCTCAGTGGATAGGAAAAGATAACACAGATATCAAGATGATTATGCAAGTGCATGATGAATTGGTATTTGAAGTGAAAGCTGATAAGGCGGATGAGTTTGCCGATAAAATAAAAGACTTAATGGAAGGCGCTTATTCGTTAGATATTCCGTTAAAAGTAGATGTTGGTATGGGTAGCTCTTGGCAACAAGCGCACTAGCCGCCTTTATACATCTACTTAGAAAATTATCAATATAAAATAATATGAAACAACAACTACAAGAATTATTAACTCAAGCAATACAGTCACTCATCAGTGATGGCGTCCTAGAAAGCTTACCAGATACGATCCGTATTGACCATTCTAAGGATAAAGCCCAGGGAGATTTTGCCTCTAATATTGCTATGGTGTTGTCCAAGCAGGCTAAGTGCGCACCCAAGGTATTGGCACAACAAATTATTGAAAAATTAACCCAAGCAAGTGAGATTGAAAAAATTGAAATTGCCGGACCTGGGTTTATTAACTTTTTCATGTCGCAAGGATCAAACAATCAAGTGCTTGAAGATATCCTTGTTGAGGCTGATAAGTTTGGCTTGTCTGAGTTTGGCAAAGGTCAAAGAGTGTTGCTTGAGTTTGTTTCTGCCAATCCAACAGGGCCGTTACACGTAGGCCATGGACGTGGTGCAGCATATGGCGCTACAGTTTCTAATTTATTGCGTGCTATTGGTTTTGAAGTAGATAATGAATACTACGTCAATGACGCCGGGCGACAAATGGATATTCTAGCTACCTCGGTTTACTTACGTTATTGTGAAGTGAGTATTTTTCCTGACAACGCCTACAAGGGTGATTACATTGTAGATATCGCCAAGCAAATTACTGACGTAGAAAAACACGATATTTCTGCAGGTGTTTGTAAAGATGAAAAAGACGGTGGCGATAAAGAAAAGCACATTGATGGCTTGATTGCTAATTGTAAGCAGATATTGGGTGAAAACTATAAAAAAGTTTATACACTGGCTATTGATAATATTCTTAGTGGTATTAAAGAAGATCTAGCGGATTTCGGTGTGGAGTATCAGCAATGGTTTTCAGAGCAGTCATTGGTAGATTCAGGTCTTTCTGAAAAAACAGTTAATGCACTACAAGCATCAAACCACATCTATGAAAAAGACGGTGCACTCTGGTTTAAAACTACAGATTTTGGCGATGATTTAGATCGTGTTGTGGTGAGAGAAAATGGTCTGCATACATATTTTGCTTCTGACATTGCTTATCATCTTGAAAAGTTTGAACGCGGCTATGACAAAATTATTAACATTTGGGGTTCGGATCATCACGGATATATTGCTCGAGTTAAGGCAAGTATTAGCGCATTAGGGCATGATACAAGCAAGCTAGAAATTTTATTAGTACAGTTTGCAAATCTATACCGAAATGGTGAAAAAGTGGCAATGTCCACCAGAAGTGGATCATTTGTTAAGCTCGAAGAATTGCGCCAAGAAGTTGGTAATGATGCGGCGCGTTTTTTCTACATATTGCGCAAGTCAGAACAGCACATGGATTTTGACCTTGATTTAGCCAAATCTAAGACTAACGAAAATCCAGTATTCTATATTCAATATGCGCATGCACGTATTTGTTCAGTGCTTAAACAAGCGCAAGACATGAATGAGGTTAATCCAGATTTATCATTACTAACGAGTGATTCAGAAGTGTCATTAATTAAAGAGTTGAATCGTTATAAAGGTGTTTTGCAAAGTAGTGCGTTAAATTATGAGCCACATGTATTGGCTTATTATTTGCGTGATTTGGCGGGTGAATTTCACAGTTATTACAATAACAGCGAATTTTTAGTAGAAGAAGATGCACTTCGCAATACAAGGTTGTTGCTTATTCGTGCAATTAAACAGGCACTGGTTAATGGCCTGAGTGTCTTGGGTGTAAGTGCGCCAGACTCTATGTAATTTGTTCATGAGTATTGAACGTGGATGATCAAGCACAAAGAATTGAAGCGCTAGATACGTCACGTTCTTTTTTAATTCAAGCGCCCGCAGGATCAGGAAAAACTGAATTACTCACTCAGCGTTATTTAAAGCTACTTTCAATTAGTGATTCTCCAGAAAGTGTTCTGGCGATGACATTCACTAAAAAAGCAGTCAGCGAGCTTAAGGCTAGAGTTATCGATGCATTAAAATCGGCACAAGGCGATCGACCTGATCTAGCACATAAACAAATTACTTACGATTTAGCGAGCGCTGTATTGGCTAAATCAGAGGCATTCGATTGGTATTTGCTGGAGATGCCTCAACGGCTTAAAATTTCTACTATCGACGGCCTATCTAATCTAATTACCAGTCGCTATCCTCAACCAGGAACTTGGATTAATAAGAAAATTATCACTCAAACTTGGCAACAAGAGGCTATTTACTTGCAAGCCGCTAAACAGACTTTGCTGAGTATTGATGTGGAAGAGTTTACCCAGTGTGTCAGTCAAACATTACTGTATCTAGATAACAATGTTAATCGTTTTTATCAGCTAATTACCTACATGCTGTCTAAACGCGACCAATGGCTTAACAAGCTTTACATCAAAGATGCTCTTGATGTGCAAAGTCTAAAAGACAGTGCGGCTAATATTATTTCCCAGCATTTAGAACAGGTGTTGGCTCAGGCAAAGATACATTTTGAGGCTGATTTTTTTACTGCATTGAGTAGCAATACTCGAGCTGAAATATCAACCATTGAAAAGTTGCCTGAAGCCACTCCTGCTGATTTATCTCAGTGGAAAGAACTGGCCGATCTATGCTTAACAGGTAAGGGCGAATGGCGTAAAACAATTACCAAGAAAAATGGCTTCCCCGCAGAGCTGAAAGCGCAAAAGAGAGTGGTACTAGAGACACTTGAAAGCTTATCTGGGCAGACAGAGTTTATGTCGCTTTTAAATGAAGTTAATACCATGCCAGATGTTGATTTTGATACAGCACAAATGATAGCGTTAAAGAACATCGCGCAAGTGTTAAAAATTGCTGTTGCTCAATTAAACGTATTATTTGATGAGCAGCAATCGACTGATTTTATTCAAGTTGCTTTAGATGCAGATCAAGCACTGGTTGAGCATGAGACAACTGATATTGCTTTGTTTTTAGATTACAAAATACAGCATTTATTAATTGACGAGTTTCAAGATACTTCTAGCACTCAATTTGCCTTGATAGAAAAGTTGATTACTAATTGGCAAAAAGACGATGCCAAGACTTTATTCTTGGTGGGCGATCCCATGCAGTCTATCTACTTGTTTAGGCAGTCCCAAGTAGGGCTATTTTTACAAGTGAAAGAAGTTGGTATTGCCAATCTTCACCCTACTTTTTTAAAATTAACCACGAATTTTAGATCTGATCAAGTTATCGTAGAAGAGAATAATAAATATTTTTCAAGCATTTTTCCGCAGATAGAAAACGCTCAAGTTGGTGCCATTAGCTATTCCACTTCGGTGGCGAATGGTGCAGCAGATCAACAAGGCAAGGTTGAATTTCATCCATTCGCACATAAGGATTATGTCCAAGAAGCACAACAAGTACTAAGCATTGTGCAACAAAATTTAGATAAGAGTGTGGCAATATTGATCAGAAACCGATCACATCTAAATGAAATTGTGCCCGTGCTAAAAGCGGCGGATATAGTATTTGAAGCACTTAAAACAGCACCACTCAATAAAGAGTCTTTTGCTCGAGATTTGATTAGCTTGACTCGCGGTTTATTAGATTTGGGCGATAAGCTAGCTTGGCTAGCTATTCTTCGAGCGCCTTGGTGTGGGTTATTATTAGAAGATATTTTGCAATTATCCAAACATCCGGACAAGGTTATATTTGAGTTGATCCATGAACCATCGGTATTAGAAGATTTAACGAAAGACGGATCAACAAGAGCGCAAAGCCTTCATGCAAGTTTGACAGCAATTATTGATAACTATTCAAGATTCAGCTTTGTGCAAATGCTTGAATTTTCTATTGAGCAATTATGCCCACAGCAGTCTTTGTCTGAACACAATACTATGATTAAGCGTCAATTTTTGAATGTAGTGCACGAATGTGAAGTGCTTGGTCAGCTTAATATTAAGACCATTAACCAGCAACTCGATGAATTATATGCGCCGAGCATTAGTAGCAATATTAAGATAATGACCATCCATCAGGCCAAAGGCTTGGAGTTTGACGTGGTTATTATTCCTGGTTTGGGTAGAGCTCCTCGAGCCAATCAATCGGCTATTATCCATCTGCATGAATTTTCTGATCAGTCGTTATTGTTAGCGCCAATTAAATCTTATCAACAGACAAAGCCTAGTCATACCTATCGCTATTTACAGAAAATAGAATCAAAACAAGGTCATTTTGAAAGTATGAGATTGTTATATGTTGCGATGACACGTGCTAAATCTAATATTCATTTACTAGCCACACTGAGTAAATCTGGAAAAGCTAGTGAAAATACCTTTTTAAAATTACTTGAGCCTGCGCTAAAGCACCAATTTGAAGTGCTAGATAATACGACTAAGGATGAGGCAGTAGATTTTATTGAGGCGCCAAAATTAGAACGCTACCAGGCTATGCTAAGTGCGAATCCAATTGTCACTGATGCGCACGAGATGATTGAGTTTAATAATAGTGTTAATATGGGTTTCAAAAGCCTTTTAGGTACTTTTATACATCAATGTTTAGAGCTTAATGTCTTTGAGCTGAGTAATTCAATTATTGACGTACGCTTACTAGAGCTTGGGTTTTCTTTAGAAAATTTAGCCCACGCTAGAGATCATATCATTCAATTGTTGAAAAACACTCGACAAGATGCTAATTTTGATTGGCTCTTTAAACATAGACAGTCAACTCAGGTTGAGGCTGAATTTATGCATCAGGGTAATAGTGTTATTATTGACCGATTATTTATCGACAAAAATATTTTATGGGTTGTTGATTTTAAAACTGCCGATAGGCTGGCTGATGAAACCGATGAGATGTATGTTAAACGCCAGCAGATAAAGCATACTAAGCAGCTAAAATTTTATAAAGAAGTATTGGCTCATGCATATAACAACGAAATTAAGTGTGCCCTTTATTGCCCGTCAGTTAGTCAATTGATTGAAATAAAAACCTAGTTAATAAGTCTATATTGTGCGCTTTGCATGGTTCACCTATTCCCCTAATTTTACGATTATTAAACCACTGTTCTGTTCTGTATACTTTAGCGTATGTCGTTAACACCTAAAAATCTCTATTCCTATCCAAAATTTTGGCCCCATAAAAAAGGACTTGTGCCTGCGCCATTACTGCCTATGTCTCGCAAGGAAATGGACGAGCTGGGTTGGGATTGTTGCGATATTATTATTGTTACTGGCGATGCTTATGTGGACCATCCTAGTTTTGGTATGGCGATTATTGGTCGGCTGTTGGAGTCTCAAGGATTTCGCGTGGGGATTATTTCTCAGCCGGATTGGCATTCTGCAGAGGACTTTCGTCAGTTAGGCAAGCCTGGCTTATTCTTTGCTATTGCATCAGGCAATATGGATTCTATGGTGAATCATTACACAGCTGAAAAAAAACCACGCTCTGATGATGCTTACACCGCAGGTGCCATGGCCGGAAAACGACCTGATCGTGCAACCACTGTTTACACTCAGCGCGCCAAAGAGGCCTATAAAGGCATTCCTGTTATTATTGGTGGTATTGAGGCTAGCTTAAGGCGTATTGCACAATATGACCATTGGTCGCAAACCATTCGTCGCTCTATTCTGCCCGATTCTAAGGCTGATTTATTGCTGTTTGGTAATGCTGAACGTGCAGTTGTCGAAGTTGCACATCGGGTTGCAGCCGGTGAAGATATTAAGCAAATTACCAATATTCGGGGTACGGCTTTTATGCGTCAAGGAATCCCTGAAGGTTGGACACTATTAGATTCAAGCGAAATCGATACTGATAAAAGCCTCACTCATCCGAAAGCAGACCCTTATGCAGATACCTCTGCTAAAGATAAGCAAGGTTGTGGTGATAAAAACAATCAAGCCAAGCCTAATAAAATTGATCCCAATCAGGGGGCGGTCCAAGTGATTGATTTTGATCACCGAACTAAGGGTTTGAATCGAGAAAATACCGTTATTCGCTTACCTTCTTTTGAACAAGTGGCAACAGATCGTTATCTATATGCACACACATCGCGCGTTTTTCATCTAGAAACAAATCCGGGCAATGCACGAGCCTTAGTGCAGCGCCATGGTGAGCGAGATGTTTGGCTAAATCCGCCACCCATTCCGTTGTCAATGGAAGAGTTTGATAGTGTTTTTGAATTACCTTATACGCGCAAGCCACATACCGCTTATGGCAAGCTCAAAATTCCAGCCTTTGACATGATTAGGCATTCTGTGAATATTATGCGCGGGTGTTTTGGTGGTTGTACTTTTTGCTCAATTACCGAGCATGAAGGTCGTATTATTCAAAGTCGATCTGAAGACTCTGTGATTCGTGAAATCGAAACCATTCGTGATACAGATAAAAGTTTTAAAGGCAACATTTCTGATTTGGGTGGCCCAACCGCTAATATGTATCGTCTGCAATGCAAAGATCCTAAAATAGAATCAGCTTGTCGTCGCTTAACTTGTGTTTATCCTGATATTTGTCCAAATCTGGGCACCGACCATAAACCATTAACCAAACTGTACCGACGTGCACGTAACTTAAAAGGCATTAAGAACATCTTCATTGCCTCAGGTTTGCGTTATGATCTTGCTATTCGAGATCCTGAATATATCAAAGAGTTGGTTACTCATCATGTGGGTGGGCGCTTGAAAATTGCGCCTGAACATACTGAAGATAATACATTGTCAAAAATGATGAAACCAGGCATTGGCTCTTATCATCGCTTTAAAGAATTGTTTGATCGTTATTCTAAGCAAGCAGGAAAAGATCAGTATTTGATTCCTTATTTTATTTCTTCTCACCCAGGAACCAGCGATGAGGACATGCTCAACCTTGCATTATGGCTAAAGAAAAATAACTTTAAGCCTGATCAGGTGCAAGCTTTTATCCCAACACCCTTGGCAATTGCTTCAGCGATGTATCACACCGAGTTAAATCCACTGAAGAAGATTACTCGTAATTCAGAATCGGTTAAAACACCTCGTAGCGGACATCAGCGTAAATTACACAAGGCTTTTTTACGTTATCATGATCCTAAAAATTGGGACATATTACGAAAGGCACTAAAGCAAATGGGGCGCAGTGATTTAATTGGTAATAGAGAAGAGTGTTTGGTGCCTTATTTCAGAGTGAGTAACACCTCAAAGCCTCAGTACGCACGCAAACAAAATAATGATTTTCATCATCGTATTTCTGTCAAAAAGAAAAGAAAGCGCTAAAGCAAAATAATCCAATAAACCTTTTTTAGTTTTATAAAAATTGACAAATTTCACGAATCACACTTTTGATATGTATTTTTCACTAAAAAATCGTCTTTATTAAGAATCTGATTACTCTTTGGATGGTCGAAACAATGCATTGATCATTGCAACTGCATCACAGCCTGCATCAAAAACTTTTTGTTGATTGCTAAAGTCAATACCGCCAATGCCAACAATAGGAATGCTGATTTGTTGTTTTGCCTTTGAGATGATATCAAGTTCGCAAATAGGCGCGCCTGGCTTAGTGGTAGAGTTAAATAAAGCACCAAAAGCGACGTAATTTGCACCTTGTGATTCAGCTTGTACTGCCTTTGAAATGCTATTGTAGCAAGAAGCACCAATAATATATTTTTCGCCTAATTGCTCTCTAACATCTTTAACACGTGAATCGTCTTGCCCAAGATGCACGCCATCAGCGTTGGATTTTAGCGCTAGGTTGACGTCATCGTTGATGATAAATAAAGTATGATGCTTAGTGCATAGTTGGCGTAATGCAAGCGCTTCATTGAGTTTCATTTGATCATTACTGATCTTATCCGTCTGGACTGCTGGGCGGCGCTTGTGTCGATATTGCAATACGCTGATTTTATGCTGAATGATGAGCGCCTCAATATGAGCGATATTAATCGGTTCATTTGGGGTGATGGCATAGATACCTTTTATTTTTTGCATTAAGTTTGACATAATGAATTTTCAATTAAGACACAATTTATTAATCGCGACTTTTATTATAGTGATAATTGCCACTATGTGGCTTTTGATGAAAGGCTTGTCTTATTCATTTGGTATCTTGCAGCAAAAAGAAATGCCAGTAGCTACTCAAAGTGAAGTGCTTGATAAAGAAGTGGCATACGTGGAAAAAATTGTAAATTTTTCCTTGCAAGAATTTAATGCACAGCAAGAGCTTACTCATTTTGTAAAAGCTAAGTATTTTTATAATTTTAAAAATTTACCTACATTATTGATTGATCCAACGGTAACTACATTCGATAAACAAGGTGGTGAAGACTTTACGCTAAGTTCAAAGCGCGCTCATTATTTAGACAGTGGGGAGTTGAAGTTTATGGGCAAGGTAGATGTTTCATCTAGTGATGGCATGACACATAAAATTAACACTCAAGAGTTATTGATTGATACCAATACTGATGATTTAACCAGTAAAAAAGAAGTTACTTATTTGGGCGAGAGTGCAAAGATTATTGCCCAGGGTATGCAAATGAAAACCAAACTGAATAAGATGAAGCTAGTTGGTGATACAACTATCTATCAAAATAGTGGGCAAAAAGTATTAACTAAGGATTTGTTTGTTGATCAATCTAATAATCAAAAGCATTATTATTCTGATCATAAAACCACGTATCTTTCTACCCAAAACAAGATTTATGCTCAAGGCATTGATATGAATATGCAAACTGACATTACCCAATTATTAGGTGCAGTTAAAATTTTGCAAGATTCGGGCTCTATCATTGATTCAAAAGATTTAATACTAGACCAAACAAAGGGTGCAGAGGTTTATCGTACTGAGCAGAAGATTCACTACCAATCTAGTGTGGCTGATATTCGTGCAAAAAGCATGCACTATGATGCCGCTCGACAAAAGATTAAATTCAGTGGTGGTGTAGTGGGGCGTTATGACTAAAGTATTGTTATTCGTTGTATGTCTAGTACCTGAATTTTCTATAGCTTTGTCAACTGACAGAATGCAGCCGATCGAGGTTAAAGCTTACACAGTGGTTATTGATGAGCAAAAAGGCCACAGCACCTATACGGGTGATGCTAGCGTGGTTCAGGGTTCATTGGCACTGAGCGGTGAAAAAATTCAAATCTTTAATAGCAAAACAGAAGTGACTAAGATTATTGCCAAGGGTACTAAAAAACACAGAGCGCATTATCAACAAAACCAATCCAATCAGGCTCGCTTTATCGAGGCAACTGCGGAAAAAATTGTCTATTTGATTAAAAAAGAAATGATGCACTTAAGTGGAAATGCGCACTTGGTTCAGGGCTTTGATTCTTTTAGTGGGGGCACACTAGATTACGACATTAAGAATGATAAGGTGATTGCAGAACAATCAAAAGACGGCACACAAAGGGTGCGATTCAAAATTAAACTTTAGAGACTTTTAAAGTTTAATGAGTTTTATATGTCATTAGAGATATATAAAACTACCTCTATATCAGAGCCTTATAAAAAAACACAATAGGTATAATTTTTAGCTTTAAAACCTAAATAGGATTGTACTATGTCAAAATTAGTCCCACCACATGGTAGCGACACGCTTAATGCACTAGCATTATCAGGCGATGCGTTAACAACAGAATTAGCAAAAGCGGATTCTTTATCAAAAATTACTTGTTCTTCTAGAGAAGAAGGCGATATTGTTATGCTTGGTATTGGTGGCTTTAACCCATTAGAAGGATTTATGGGTAAGGCTGATTGGCAGGGTGTTTGTGATAACATGACAATGGCTAACGGCTTATTTTGGCCAATCCCAGTAACACTTTCAACAGATGATGAATCTGTTAAAGCAGGCGATGAAGTTGCGATTGTTAGTGGTAAATCAGGTAATATTCTTGCAACAATGACAGTAACTGAAAAATACACGATTGACAAAGATCATGAGTGTGAAACAGTTTACAAGACAACTGAAGATGCGCATCCGGGTGTTGTTATGGTTCAAGCTCAAGGTAAATATAACCTTGCTGGCCCTATCAAAGTATTATCAGACGGCGGCTTCCCTGAGAAGTTTGGCGATTTATACATGACACCAGCTGAAACTCGTGCTTACTTTGACGATAAAGGTTGGAAGACAGTTGCTGCATTCCAAACACGTAACCCAATGCACCGTTCACACGAATATTTAGCTAAAATTGCAGTAGAGATTTGTGATGGCGTAATGATTCATTCAGTATTAGGTGGCCTTAAGGCTGGCGATATTCCTGCTGATGTTCGTTCAGAGGCAATTTCAACATTAATCGAAAACTACTTTGTAGATAACACAATCTTACAATCTGGTTACCCATTAGACATGCGTTATGCTGGTCCTCGTGAAGCATTATTACATGCATTATTCAGACAAAACTATGGCTGTTCGCACCTAATTGTTGGTCGTGATCATGCGGGTGTTGATGATTATTATGGTCCATTTGATGCACATAACATCTTTGATGAAATTCCAGAAGATGCATTAGTAACTAAGCCACTTAAAATTGACTGGACATTCTGGTGTCATGAATGTGGTGGAATGTCTTCAGTAAAGACTTGCCCGCATGAGCCTAAAGATCGCGTATTACTTTCCGGTACGAAAGTTCGCAAGATGTTATCTGATGGTGAAGATCTTCCTGAAGAGTTTTCGCGTCCAGAAGTTGCTAAAGTATTGCAAGATTACTATGCAACAATTAAGGCAGAAGACAAGGTTGAGATCAAGCTAAGCGGACATTCAGCTAAATAATAACGCTCCAATTAGACTGGGGAGATTATTTTTAATATTACCAAAGAGGTATATTACAATATCTCCTCAAACTAATCATGTTTAGTTGGAAAGTAAAAGATAGAAAGTATAATAGTTGGATTTTGGCGAAAACGTAATTTACGTTGAGATAGAAAAAGACTGTAAAAAAAGCGCTAAGTGAAAGCTTAGTATAAATGAAGTAATTGATTTAACCTAAGGAGGGTGACCTATGATCGATTTCAGTACCACACCGATTGCCACGCTAGTGGAAACTATCGGATATGAAAGTATGCAAACTTATGTAATCGTAATGATTGTATTAGTAGTGCTTATGACAATTGCAGATCTAATTCATAAAGGAAGTACAACGTATTTCTTTGATGCAGCGGCTAAAGCAGAGAAACAACTAGCAGCAGGCGAAGCAGTTTGTACAGTTGGAAGAGAAGAAGGTAGATTATCACAGCTTAGCGCTGGCGATAAAGCTGGCATTCTTGTAAGCACTATCGTAACTGATGTTGCAACAGCTGGTGAGTTCAAAAACCCTGTTCGTCGTTTGGTTCACATCTTAACGATGTACGGTTTCATTCTATTCAGTGCAGCGACTGCAATGATTATCTTTGGTCAAAATGCAGCTGACGCTACATTAGCTCAAGTATGGAACACAGGTGCAGTTTTGTTGTTTATCGGTACTTTCTGGTATTGGTTCTCATTTAAGGTTGACACTGAATCTGAAGGCATTTCATGGACAAGCATTACACTTAGAAAAGACATGTTCTCATTATCATTAATGGCAACATCAGTAACAGCATTAGGCTGGTCTTACACTGGTGGCGGCGAAGGTATCTGGTTTGCATTAGTAATCCTTTCAACTGCTTCATTATTTGGTGGCGTTTACTGGTCTAAGTTTTCTCACATGTTCTTCAAGCCTGCTGCTGCTTACAACAAGCGCATCATTAAGGCTAATGGTACAAACGAGAACTTACCACACGAAACTAGATTTGGTGGTAAGACTGCTGCAGACGATGATTTCCAGCAAAACAGACACTCTATGGAGCTTCTTAAAGATGCGCCAATGGACATGGGTCTTGGTATTAAGCGCGAAGCGCCTAAGCACTACTAAATTAATTAATTAAATAAGAGAGAAAATAATATGCCAACTTTTGTATATATGACTCGTTGTGATGGTTGTGGACATTGTGTAGATATCTGCCCATCTGACATTATGCACATTGACGAAAAATATCGTCGTGCTTATAACATTGAACCTAATATGTGTTGGGAGTGTTACTCATGTGTAAAAGCATGTCCACACCAAGCAATTGACGTACGTGGTTACGCAGACTTTGCGCCATTAGGACATAGTGTACGTACTATTCGTGATGAAGAGAAAGGTACGATCGCATGGAGAGTTAAATTCCGTGACGGCCGTGTTAAGAACTTCTTATCACCAATCACTACGCAGCCATGGGGTACTAAAATTCAAGACTTTAGAGATTTGGATGAGCCTACAGCTGAAATGCGTAACTCTGAGTTATTAGCATTTGAACCTAAGTACATCCGTATGGATGATGGTGGTTTACACACGTTCAAAACTAATAAATTAACATTAAAAGCTGGAGGCGAATACCATGAGTCATTGTAAAACTATTGTAGAAGACAACATTGATATCCTTGTTGTTGGTGCTGGCTTAGGTGGTACTGGTGCTGCTTATGAAGCCAGATACTGGGGTCGTAATAAGAAAATTGTAATCGCTGAAAAAGCAAACATCAACCGTTCAGGTGCTGTTGCTCAAGGTCTTTACGCTATTAACTGTTACATGGGTACTCGTTTCGGCGAAAACAATCCTGAAGATCACGTACGTTATGCGCGTATTGACTTAATGGGTATGGTTCGTGAAGATTTACTTTTTGATATGGCTCGTCACGTTGACTCTGCGGTTCATAAATTCGAAGAGTGGGGCTTACCATTAATGAAAGACCCTAAGAGAGAAAATGCTGAAGGTCTTGCTAAAGGCGCATACATGCGTGAAGGTAAGTGGCAGATCATGATTCATGGTGAATCATACAAGCCTATCGTTGCTGAAGCTGCTACTAAGCAAGCTGATAAAGTGTACAACCGTATTATGGTTACTCACTTATTAATGGACGATGCTAAAGATAACCGTGTTGCTGGTTGTGTTGGTTTTAACGTACGTACTGGTAACTACCACGTATTCAAATCTAAAGCTACTATTGTTGGTGCTGGTGGTGCTTCTAACATCTTTAAACCTCGTTCAGTAGGTGAAGGTGCTGGTCGAGTTTGGTACGCTCCATGGTCTTCTGGTTCTGCATATGGCTTATTAATTGAAGCTGGTGCGAAGATGACACAAATGGAAAACCGTATCGTTCTTGCACGATTCAAAGATGGTTATGGTCCAGTTGGCGCATACTTCCTACATTTACATACTTACACTCAAAATGGTTATGGTGAAGAGTATGAATCTAATTGGTTCCCTGCATTAGAAGAAATGGTTGGTAAGCGTTACTTGAACACTGAAGCGTCTCATGTTTCTGCACGTCCAATTCCGACTTGTCTACGTACTTCTGCAATCATTTCTGAAATGAATGCTGGTCGTGGTCCAATTCACATGGTAACAATGGAAGCATTCCAAGACCCTCATTTAGAAGAAGTTGGTTGGGAAAACTTCCTAGGTATGACTGTTGGTCAAGCGGTATTATGGGCTGCAACAGACATTGATCCTAAGTACATTAACCCTGAGTTGACTACTTCTGAGCCGTACGTTATGGGTTCACACGCAACTGCATGTGGCGCATGGTGTTCAGGTCCTGCGGATCTATCTCCACCAGAGTACTTCTGGGGCTATAACCGTATGACTTCTGTTGAAGGTTTATTTGGTGCAGGTGATGCTGTTGGTGGAACGCCACACGCATTCTCATCAGGTTCATTTACTGAAGGCCGTTTGGCTGCTAAAGCTGCTTGTCAATATATTGACGACGGTAAAGGTGAAGGTATTGTTGTTTCTGATAAGCAAATTGCTGATCGTAAAGCACAAATCTTCCAACCACTTGAGACCTACAGAATTGGTCGTAACGAAATCGTTGCTGGTACAGTTTCTCCGAGCTATATTCTTCCGATGCCTGGTCTACAGCGTCTTCAGAAGATTATGGATGAGTACTGTGGTGGTGTAACAGTTTCTTACATGACTAACGATAAGCTTCTAAACATGGGTATGCAGAAAATGGCTATCATGGAAGAAGACTTAGAGAAGTTAGGTGCTGAAGATATTCACCAGTTAATGCGTGCATGGGAGCTTAGACATCGTCATCGTACTTCTGAGTGTGTATTCCAGCATACGTTCTTCCGTAAGGAAACTCGCTGGCCTGGTTACTACTACCGTGGTGATGCGATGAAGCTTGATGATGATAACTGGCATGTATTGACAGTATCACATCGTGATCGCACGACAGGTGAGTACACTATGTCTAAAGCTCCTTGTTACCATTTGGTAAATGATGAGTAAAGATAAATAGAAATTTAATTTCTATTTTGATAAAAAGACCAACATGATTCATGTTGGTCTTTTTTATCTATTGTAGGTTTTGTTTAAAGACTTACAATAGATAAAAAATTTAATTTATCATCCCTACCCTTTAAAAAGGTACTAGAAATAGTTAAGGGATATTAAAAAGAGCGGAGTATAAAAAAATAATGAACATTCTTGATAAAACAGACGAAGAGATTTTGGCCATCGCACATCCTTATTGGGATGACTTAATTAAGTTTTCTAATAACGCTAATTATGGAGCTTTTACGCGTAACTTCTCAGAAGACTTTTTACGTGGTGCTAATGAAGTTGAAATGGGCAAGCAGTTTGTTCGCAGTGAACTAACAAAAGGCCTTGATAAGGGTGCTGATTATTTAGGCATGATTCGTCGTGGCAAGCATGTGACCGTTTTATACAGACAGACTAACAATGGCAAGCTTAACATTGAAAAAAAAGGTGAATATCTTGGTCGTTTGGTACTTGGTTATGAAGATAATGTTGTTAAAATTTTTGGTGCAACAATTTTCTAAAGACTATGGCAGATTTTATTGAAGAATCAAAATACGTTGAACTGATCTACAAAGTAGTTGATCGTAAATCAGGCAACGTATTCTCAAACATTGAGTATCCAGTTGGATACGTTCATGGTGCAAATGATGTACTTGGCAAAGATGTGCTTAACGAACTTGAAGGTCGCGAAGCAGGTGATATCATCGAGATTAAAATTGATGTTGAAAAACTCTACGGCCCACGTGATGAATCACTCGTTTTTATTGATAAAATTGAAAATGTGCCACAAGAGTATCGCAAGATTGGCACCAAAGTTACCATGGAAAATAAAGAGGGCCAGCCTAAAGAATTTTTAGTCACTAAAGTTGACGATACAACAGTTACCATTGATGGCAATAATCCATTGTGTGGAAGAGATGTTAATTTCTTACTTGAAATTACTCTGGTTCGAGATGCAACTATTGAAGAAATGGAGGCAGGTGGTACGACTGACACTGAGCCAAGTTTAGAAGAGATACTAAGTCAAGGTTAATATTATGAGCATTGAATTTACAGAGTCAGAAATCACAACCATCCAGAAAAATCTTGATAATCGCTGGAGAAAAGAAAAAAAACAAGTGCAGCTTGCTGATATTGAAATTACCAAAGAAGGTGAAGAAAATCCTAGTTTATTTCCAGCTGCAGTTTGGGAAGATCCTAACTCTACATTTATTATTATCAAATTAGGTGATTTCCAATATAAGAGTTTTTTCTACTATTTAACAGATAAGCGCTTTGATACCGGGCAAGATGAGTACAACGATCTTCATGAGTGCACTGACAAGCTGTTAAAGGCTCAGGCTGACTTCGTTTTAACAAAGAACACCAAAGGCTTGAATGTCCAAATACACAAGGGTACAGGCATTTAAATAGCTTTAGATTCTATAAAAAAAAGGATGCTTTTGCATCCTTTTTTATTGTCTTCATAAAATCGATAGTGTTACGGCAACCTTATTGAATTAAACATTGATATAATTTACTATGTTTTTTTGAGGAGAGAGCTATGTTGTTACCTGTTTTAGGTGAATTGAGCGAAGAGATTATTGCGTTATTTTTGATTATTTTCAGTGTTTCTATTATTTTTGGTGCGGTAGCACGTAAAACTGACTTTTGTCCTTTAGGCGGCATCGCAGATGTTGTTCATAGTGGTAATACCGGCCGTCTATCGATGTACTTCTTTGCAATTGCTACCGCTATACTTGGTGTCACTATTTTTGAAGCGTTAGAAATTTTTAGTGCCGATAGTACTCGCCCTCCCTATAGAATGAGCCAGTTTCGTTGGCCTGCTTATTTGGTGGGTGGTGCATTCTTTGGTGTTGGCATGACCTTATGTCGTGGCTGTGGAATGAAGAGTATTCTTAATCTTGGTGGCGGCAATCTTAAAGCTGTTATTGCTATTTTGGGCATGGGCGGTGCAGCGGTATTGATGCTATATGTTGAGGGATTCTTTAATGATTACTTTTTGTCTTGGGTTTTGCCAGCCTCACCTAATTTAGATAATTATGGCTTTGAAATGCAAGATTTGGGCACGATCCTGGGAAGTATTACAGGCATTGAAACCTCGACAATGCGTATCATTATTGGACTAGTATTGTCATTATCGATCATTAGTCTGGTATTTAAAAGTAAAGACTTTGTTGCTAGGCGTGATAATTGGATTGGTGGCTTTATGATTGGTGCACTGATTGTGGGTGCCTTTTATATTTCTGGCGGTCCAATTGGTGAGCTGGCTAATGAAGCTTCTGAATTTAGTGACAACCCTCAGTATGGCATGGGTACGCAATCGTACACCTTTATTCGTCCAATGGGTGATTTGCTTTATATTGCCTCGAACCCTGAATGGTATATTTTAACCTTTGGCTTGGTCGCTTTCTTGGGCGTGGGCACAGGCTCAGTATTGATTTCTATTGTAACGAGACGTTTTAAAATCGTTTGGTTTAATTCTATTGGTGAGGCACTCCGATATGCTGTTGGTGGTGTTATGGTCGGCATTGGTGGTATTTTGGGCATGGGTTGCACCTTAGGTCAAGGTATTGCTGGCACATCAACTTTGTCATTAGGATCGTTTGTGGATCTATTTGCGCTTATGTTAGGTGCGTATATAGGTATCCGCATGCAAAAGCAATTTATGAATGATCATGAGGTTCCTAGAGCTGATTAGCTATTTTCATTAGACGTAAAAAAAGGCGTGCAGTAGCACGCCTTTTTTTTATTATCTTTTAATTAACTACCCTAGTAAAGGAGTACCTAGTAAAGGAAT
>DTUI01000102.1 GCA_012964205.1 Candidatus Thioglobus sp. | reverse complement strand
GTGCAACTGATTTGTAATCAGTAGGTCACCAGTTCGAGTCCGGTCTTCGGCACCATATCTAAACCCATAGCAAATGCTATGGGTTTTTTTATGCCTACAAATTAAATTATATCAAAACGATCAAGGTTCATAACTTTATGCCATGCAGCGATAAAGTCATTCACAAATTTTTGTTGTGAATCTTCACATGCATAAACTTCTGCCAAGGCTCGTAGCTGGGAATTTGAGCCAAAAACAAGATCAACTCGTGAGGCAGTTCTTATCTTTTTGCCTGTGATGCGATCTGTTCCTTCATAGGAAATTCTACTAGTTGGCTTCCATTCTATTCTCATATCAAGTAGATTGATAAAGAAATCATTAGTTAGCTCGCCTGGGGTATCAGTGAATAGACCTTTACCATCGACACTGATGCCTATTGCTCGCATACCACCTACAAGTACAGTCATTTCTGGTGCTGTAAGCCCAAGTAATTGCGCTTTATCAAGCATCATTTGTTCTGGGCTTATTGTGAACTCCTTCTTTTGGTAGTTTCGAAAACCATCGCAAAGAGGTTCAAGAACTGCAAAAGATTCAACATCAGTTTGATCTTGTGTTGCATCTCCACGACCTGGGCTAAATGGAACGCTAACTCCTGATGCCTTCTCAATGCCAACATTTCCAGCAAGGACAATCACATCTGCGACTGATGCACCTGTATCTGTAGCAATTGCTTCAAGCACGCCAAGAACACGAGCAAGTTGTTTTGGTTTATTTGCTTCCCAATTTTTCTGTGGTGAAAGGCGTATGCGTGCACCGTTGGCACCGCCACGCATATCAGAGCCACGGAAGGTTGAAGCACTGGCCCAAGCAGTTTCTATCATCTCTTGGATGGTCAAGTTGCTTGTAGTGATGCAATTTTTAACAGTATCTACATCATAGTCGGTGCTTCCTGTTGGAATGGTGTCTTGCCAGATAAGGTCTTCTTCAGGAGCCTCTGGACCCATATAGCGCATTTTAGGACCCATGTCACGATGTAGTAGTTTAAACCATGCACGAGCAAATACATCTGCAAACTGATCTGGGTTCTCGTGGAAGTGCTTTGATATCTCCTTGTAGATTGGATCTTCACGCATGGCCATATCGGCTGTTGTCATCATAGTAGGTACGCGGACTGAAGCATCCTCAGCATCTGGCGCAAGATCCTCATGATTAGGATTTATAGCATGCCACTGATGTGCGCCTGCCGGACTCTTTACAAGCTCCCATTCATATCCGAAAAGTAGATCAAAATAACCATTGTCCCATTGGGTTGGATTGGCAGTCCAAGCACCCTCTATTCCACTTGTAATACTGTCACGCCCTTTGCCTGATTCGTGTGAATTTTTCCAACCTAACCCCATTTGCTCAATTGGAGCACTTTCTGGTTCTGCACCGACATGATCTTCACTACCTGCACCGTGCGCTTTGCCAAAGGTGTGTCCACCTGCAGTAAGAGCGACAGTTTCTTCGTCATTCATAGCCATGCGACTAAATGTTTCGCGAATGTCTTTTGCACTTTCAATTGGATCTGGATTTCCGTCTGGACCTTGTGGGTTAACGTAGATTAAACCCATCTGTACCGCACTAAGTGGCTTATCAAGCTCACGTTCGCCGGTATAGCGATTGTTACCAAGCCATTCGTTTTCGTTGCCCCAGAAGATGTCTTCTTCTGGCGCCCAAATATCAGGACGTCCGCCACTGAAGCCGAAGGTTTTGCCACCCATTGACTCAATAGCAACATTACCTACTAGAATTAACAAATCGGCCCAGCTAATTTTATTACCATACTTTTGTTTAATAGGCCAAAGAAGTCGACGTGCTTTATCCAAGTTGCCATTGTCTGGCCAACTGTTAAGTGGAGCAAAACGCTGGTTGCCAGTACCGCCACCGCCACGACCATCGGCAGTTCTATACGTGCCTGCGGCGTGCCAAGTCATACGAATAAAGAACGGGCCATAATGTCCGTAGTCAGCAGGCCACCAATCCTGTGAATCTGTCATAAGATCATTTAGATCTTTTTTTAGAGCATCATAGTTGAGTTTTTTAAACTCTTTGCGATAGTTAAAGTTTTCATCCATGGGATTAGACTTTCTATCATGTTGGTGAAGAATATTTAGATTTAACTGATTTGGCCACCATTGCTGGTTTGCTGTTGCACCAAGTGTATGCTGGCTATTAGAGCCATGTAGAAAGGGGCATTTTCCTTTTTCTGTCATAATCAATCCTTTTTTATTAAGTATCGAAATGAACTATACGTTAGCTAATAAGCAAAGTCAATGGTTTAAAATCTATCTAATCACATCAAAATTGGGGCCTAAATCCAGTGTAAATATATCTGCTGACAAGCTAGGATTGATAATAGCCTCGCTAAAATCAATGTGTATTATTTGGCCTAATTCATTAGTGAGTGATAACCCCTTAAGTGCATCCTTCTGAAAACCAAAGCGTAGTTGATTAACCTGGTCAGTAGTGTACCAATCAATCTGATTTTCGCTGTATGTGTATTGTGGGGTTTTTACAAGCTGGTTTGGGCGATTAAGCAGCCAATACAAAGGCGTTTGTTTTAGCTCCACTATGTGTTGCAAGCTAGCTTGCTCAAGCTCATTATCAATAAGCCACAGTTCGTTATTATTTAATAGCAGAATTTGATCATTTGGTGTTTGAGTATGCCAGATCAACTGTTGCGGGCGCTTAAATTGAATCTCACCTTGGTTGCTGGCAATTAAATTGTTGTTATCATCATAGACAGACTGCTCAAAGTTTGCACTTAAAGAATCAAAGCCATTAAAAAACTGGTTAAATTGATTTTTTGGCTGAGCAATGCTTAAAGATGAAAAGCACAATACCAGAAGCCCAACAAATTTAATCATTACTAAGTGGTTCTGGGGCGAGTACTTGGCGATTGCCTGCACTGTTCATGGTACTAACCACGCCAGCAGCTTCCATATCTTCAATGATTCTTGCGGCGCGATTATAGCCAATGCGCATACGACGCTGTAAGCTCGAAATAGAGGCTCTTCTTGACGAGGTAACGATTTGCACGGCTTCGTCATAAAGGGCGTCCAGTTCGCCGGTAGCAACCGATTTAGCGCCAGTAGACTCATGCGAGTCTTGTGATTCACTATGTGCATTAAGAATGCCGTCAAGATAATTGGTTTCAGAATTTTCTTTCAAGAAATTAACCACGCGTAGGATTTCATCATCATCAACAAAAGCACCATGCACACGGGTTAAGTGCGACATGCCAGGGCTCATGTAAAGCATATCACCCATGCCTAACAGCTGCTCTGCACCACCTTGGTCAAGTACCGTGCGAGAGTCAACTTTAGAAGACACTTTGAAAGCGATACGCGTTGGTACGTTGGATTTGATCAAGCCAGTAATAACATCAACACTTGGGCGCTGTGTGGCAATGATAATATGAATACCAGCAGCACGGGCTTTTTGTGCTAAGCGCACAATTAACGCCTCAACGCGCTTGGCTTTAGCGCGATCTTCCTGAGCCAAAGCGCCAAGCATGTCAGCAAATTCATCAATCACTAGCATAATCAGTGGCAATGCCTCAAGCTCAGGCGCTTGCTCACCCTCTTCTGCGGTATTTTTATTAAAGCTTGGATCTAATAACGGCTCGTTTTTCTCTTTAGCCTTTCTAAGTTTTTCATTAAAGCCATCAATATTACGTACACCGAATTTAGCTAATAAAGCATAACGACGCTCCATTTCATTGACACACCACCAAAGTGCTGAAGCAGCTTCATTCATGTCGGTTACTACTGGTGTTAATAGGTGTGGAATATCGGCATAAATGGCTAATTCAACAATTTTTGGATCAATCATGATGATGCGCACATCTTCAGGCTTGGCCTTGTAGAGCACGCTTAAAATCATGGCATTAAGACCAACAGATTTACCCATTCCGGTGGCACCTGCTACCAATAGATGTGGCATTTTTGATAAATTTGCAATCACCGGTTTACCATTGATGTCTTTACCTAAGCCCATGCTTAGAGTTGATTTTGAATCTGCAAACTCTTGTGAAGCAAGCACTTCTTTAAGGCTAATCATTTCTCTAGACTCATTAGGAATTTCAAGGCCAATCACCGGCTTGCCAGGAATCACATCAACAATTCTAACGCTTTCTACGAGCAGTGCACGCGCCAAGTCCTTGCTAAGGTTAACAATTTGAGAGACCTTAACACCTGGCGCCAGAGAAAGCTCAAATTGAGTAATTACCGGCCCAGGTGTCACCGTAGTGACATTAACCTCAAAGCCAAAGTCCTTAAGTTTGATTTCAACTTGGCGTGACATGTCTTCTAATAACTGCTCAGAAAATCCCTGAGTATTAATCACTGGCTCGTCTAAAAGGTCAAGGCTTGGTAGGCCGGCAACTGCATTGGTGTTAAATAAGTTGGATGAAACAGGCTTATTGATTTTTTTGGTTTTTTTGAGTTTGGCTGTTTTAACCTTGCCAACAACACTAGGTTTATTAATCGCAGGTCTTCTGGTAATAATTGGTGTTTCAGGCTTGTTGAGTTTGGCTTCAGCGCGCTTTTGTTTAATGTTGGCAAACACATTGGCAAAAAATCTACCCGTAGAGGAGAAGATATTAATCCAAGAAGCGCTGGTAGCAATGCTAAAGCTAATCATCATAATGCTTAAATAAACAATAAAGGATGCACCGCCAAATAAAACACCGAAATAATCATGCATGCTAATGCCAAGATAACCACCAGAAGACCCAAGATTGGCAAAATTTTGGGCAAAAAACGCACCACTAAAAGCGATCAAAGTCAGAAGCGCTAGTGTACGAATAAGTACCATTGTTTTATTTGAAGGTTTCTGTTCAGCATTTTTATGGATGCGCCAGCCTAGCCAAATCAAAGAAATAGGAATAATATAGGTGCTAAATCCGAAAACAGATAAAGAGATGTCGCTTAAATACGCCCCAAAAATACCGGCCAAATTAGCCACAGAGCCATCCAATGCAACATCACCAGACCATGGGTTTTCGTGCGATGAGTGAGTAAGCAATGCTGCCAAAAAAATCAAGCCAAGTGCTGCTAAAGAAATAAATAAAATTTCGCTACTGGCTTTTGTGCGTGGCTTGTTTAGATTTTTTTTGGATTTTGAAGGGGTATTTTTTTTCAAGAGGATTTGTGATTACTTTATAATGTTTGTATCAAAAAGGCTGATTTTGGTCTGTGTATAAGTATAAAGGATTGAAGTAGAAATGAGTGAAAATAAACATTGTAAAGTATTGATTGTAGGCTCTGGTCCTGCAGGTTATTCAGCAGCTGTCTATGCAGCGCGTGCCAACCTAAGCCCTGTTATTGTTAGCGGCTTAGAGCAGGGTGGCCAGCTTATGACAACCACTGATGTAGACAACTGGCCGGGCGATGATGCTGGTGTTCAAGGTCCTGATCTAATGGAGCGCATGAAAAAGCATGCTGAACGATTCAATACTGAAATCATCAATGATTATATTACTAATGTTGATTTTTCAAAGCGCCCATTTACATTGTCTGGTGGTTCAACCACTTATACTGCTGATTCGGTAATTATTGCAACCGGCGCTTCAGCACGCTACCTAGGTCTAGAATCAGAGGAAGCGTTTAAAGGCAAAGGTGTATCAGCTTGTGCTACTTGTGACGGGTTTTTCTACCGTGGTCAAAAAGTAGCGGTCATTGGCGGTGGTAACACAGCTGTTGAAGAGGCTTTATTTCTATCTAATATTGCTGATCATGTCACCATTGTTCATAGAAGGGATAAATTCTCTAGTGAGAAAATTTTATCTGATCAGTTAATTGAAAAGTCAAAAACAGGCAACATCACCATTGAATACAACCAAAATCTTGATGAGGTTCTGGGCGATAACATGGGTGTTACCGGATTACGCTTAAAAGATATCAACGGCACCACCACTAAGGAAATCGACGTACACGGTGTGTTTATTGCTATTGGTCATACGCCTAATACAAGCATTTTTGAAGGTCACTTAGATATGAGTCATGGCTACTTGCACGTTCAAAGCGGCACACAGGGTAATGCAACACAAACTTCTGTTGAAGGTGTGTTTGCAGCTGGTGATGTTGCAGACCATATCTATCGTCAAGCGGTTACCTCTGCAGGCTCAGGTTGTATGGCGGCGCTCGATGCTGAGAGATTTTTAGGCGAGTAGTTTGTAGTTTGCCCATAGAATTATTTGGTATAATTCTGACTTTTACGGCCGCATAGCTCAGTTGGTAGAGCAAGGGATTGAAAATCCCTGTGTCCCTAGTTCAATTCTAGGTGCGGCCACCATATCCAATAAAAAAGCACCTTAGTTGGTGCTTTTTTATTGTCCTAATTAATGTAAGCTATTCCAAGCCCTGTCACAATTCCGCCAAACGCTATAAACAATAACCATAAAATAATTATAGCTGGAATTGAAGCTATTACCCACTTAACCATAAACCAAACCATTGACATAAATGGCATATTAATATCAGTTACTTGTACTTTTGAATCTTCTAAATTCATTATCCAGCCCTATTTATATTAATCAAATTTATGGTCGTTATGATAGTCATAAGTTAGTTGATTATCAAGTCAAGCTGATTGCATATTTATTGCTACCACTCTACAGAGTGCTTAAACTTCGCCATATTGCACCATATATAATAAATATTTTATATGCTTTACAGGACCATATTATAAAATTATAATATAATTATATTGACATATTAGAATTTCATGATATAATAGTTGCATGTCACCACTCTCCCCCAAGAATTATTCTCTCCTCAAGAGATAAGGTGGTGACATACTAAATTAACTAAAAAAAAACATGATGAAAACAATTTTAAACACATTGATCGTAACAACATTATTAGCTTCAGCAAGCGTATTTGCTGAAACTGCTAAGCCATACGCTGTGTTTAATCCATTGACCATGTTTGAAAATTCAGTACATCAGCAAGTTCATAGAGCAAACTCAGCATTTTATAACTACGGAAATAGTGGCTATGATTTTGTTGTAGAGGCTGCACCTATGCCAGCAGCAAAACTACCACATCAGTTCGCAAGTTTAGATCAGTAGGTTTTAATAAACAACTGATGCATTTATAGAAACCATGCTTGGCATGGTTAACAGATCACTTTTTATTCGGATTTTTAAATGCTCTTCAGTGGGTTTTTTTTGCATTCTTGCGGTAAAGGTGTTGTCATTATATGCAAGTTTAACGCGATAACCCTTTAACACTTTTGACACTTTCTTTTTATAACTAACATTCCAGCAATTACGTGCGCCAGATACACACGGCGTACTAATTTTGGTTAGAGTGTAATTCATGTAGATTGGCTCAATGCCAATGATATTGGCCTGAATGACTTCGGTGTTATGGTTAATAGCAATTGCAGTAGTCGACAATGACAACATTGCAGCAAAAAGTAATACTATGTTTTTTGCGGGGAATAACTTGGTTACTGCTGATGTTAAATCTTTCATTCAGTCCTTTTTTTTATATAGAAAATGTAAATCTATATTATATTGTCCTAATATTATAGTATAATAATAATTAGAAGATCATTATTCTCTCCCCCGAGATTTAAGTAATGATTTTCTATTAGGTAGTCGTTTTTTTTATTCTCCTCAAGTTTAGTTAGGCGGCTACCTCCTCCTCAAGATTTAATGTGCCATGATATACACTTGCAACAGCTTTGCAACACTATCACTAGGGCATAATTTTATGATATTGTTATATTATCAGAGCTTAAAGTCTTTTAAGCTTGATGACTACTGGTCAGCAGCGATTAGTGTAGTGTTTCTGGACTGATAAAGTCCTGCTTGGAAGGCTGTAAAGTTTCCTGAATTAATAGTACCCCTATACGCACAAACTCAATAATTTCATTAAGATCTTGTGCATTTTTCTCTGTATCGAGTAGATCGGTGTCTAACTTTGAAATTTCAGAAATATCTTTAATCATTTCCAATGCATCATCATCAGTAGTGGAGATTTTTTGTAGGCCTAGGCCAGTTAAATAACCCTGACACCATTCAATTAATGTATTTGCCTGCTCGCCAAGTTTTGAGTCTTCATCAGCAATCAGTAGTTGAAAATTTAAGGTTGGATCATTGAGCTGTAAAGAGGTCTCATTAAAAATCATGGCCAGCTCTTCATGAGCAGATTTTTCACTAAGATTGTTGAGATCAATGCTAACAATTATTTCATTGAGCCAATCATCTAGATTCAAGTCTGGCTTTACACAAGCAAAACCACATAATATGCCGTGCGCACTGGAAATGGTATCGTCCGTGTTTAGCGTGTGTAGCGTGGATTTTAAAGCATCGTAATCTAGAGAGTTGTTCATAAGTTTTTGGCTAATATTTGCATTACCGCCATGCGCACTGCAATGCCATTGGTAACTTGTTGTAGAATGATTGATTGCTCGCCATCAGCAACTGATGAATCTATTTCAACGCCGCGGTTAATCGGGCCTGGATGCATAACGATGGCGTCTTTCTTGGCTAAAGCTAGACGCTCTAGTGTTAATCCGTAGTTTTCAAAATAGTCTTGTTCATTGGGGATGTCTGCTTCGATCATGCGTTCTTTTTGTAGGCGTAACACAATGACCACGTCACAGTCTTTCAGTCCGCTCTCGATGTCACTAAAGCAAGTCACTGCTTCACAACGCGCAGAATCGTGTTGTAAACCTTCTGGTGCGATTAAGCGAATGTCCGTTGTTCCTAATGTTTTGAGTGCCTGGATGTTTGAATGTGCCACTCGAGAGTGAGTAATGTCGCCAACAATGGCTACTGATAAGCTTTCAAAATCTGGCTTATATTGGCGAATACTAAGCATGTCCAGTAAGGCTTGTGTTGGGTGTGAATTGGTGCCATCACCTGCATTTAAAATTGCGACGCCATCAAGGTGCTGAGCCACATGATGTGGCAGTCCAGATTGCTTGTGGCGAATAACAAACATATCAATTTGCATGGCCTTCAGCGTATGCATGGTGTCCATTAATGCTTCATTTTTCTTTAAAGCGGAGTTGGCCAAATCAACGTTAATGACGTTAGCGCTACTGCGCATAGCGGCAATTTCAAAGGTGTTTCTGGTACGAGTTGATGGTTCAAAAAATAAATTAGCAACCGACATATCGTCTAATGCTTTGGATTTTTTAAGATTGCCGTTTTTATCAATGAGCTTGTCGGCATTATCTAGAATTTCAAGTAAGTGGGTTTTTGATAAACCCTCAAGACCTAATAAATGGATTAACTTGCCAGAATCATTTAGCTGGATGTGATTGTTAATCGGGTCTTTTTTCATGAATCTCCTAGCCAGGTTTGTAATATCAGCGCTGCTGAGAGTTTGTCAACCTCGCCGCGGTCTGCATTCTTATGATGATGATTATATTTTAGTTGTTTTTTGGCTTCATTGGATGATAAATACTCATCAACCAAAACCATGCTGATGTTATATCGCGCACTTAATTTTCGAGCAAAAGACTTGGCTATGAAAGTCATCTCTTGCTCTTTGCCTTCTTTATCGTATGGCACACCAACAATGAATAGAGTGATTGAGTGTTGCATAATGATTTGATCAAAAGCGTCCCAATTGGTCGAGCCGTTTTTATGATGAGAGACGACTTCTATACCGGTGGCTTGTTGAGTTAGGCTATTGGCAATAGCAACGCCAGTACGCTTAGTGCCAACATCAAAGCCTAGATAGGTCTCAATATTCATTTGATTTGTTGTAATAGCTGATAGCCAACATAACCATCAATTGGCAGGCTATTGGCGCGCTGATATTGGCGTGTTGCGTTGCGTGTTTTTGGCCCTGAAATTCCATCTGGTTCGCCCGTATCAAAGCCTAGCTTGTTCAGTTGTGTTTGAATTAACATAACATCTGCACGACTTAACGATGGCTCGGTAATTGGCTTAGCATATAGTTGGCTTGTACCCGCTAAGCGGTCAGACAAATGACCAACAGATAGGGCATATAAAATTGAGTGATTCCAGCGCAAGATGGCTCGAAAATTACGATAGGCTAAAAAAGCAGGCCCGTTATAACCCATGGGCAAAATCAACGAGGCGTTTAAAGTAGAGCTTGGTAAGTCTTGCCCTTGTGCGGTACGAACTCCTAGGGCCTGCCATTCATTCACGGTTTTTTTGTTTTTTAAGGTGGCAAGTTGGTAGTCAAAATTTTGTGGAATACTAACCTCGCGCCCCCAACGCTCACCTCGATGCCAACCAATTTTTTGTAAAAAATTGGCAGCACTAGCAAAAATATCCTGAGTGTTATCCCATAGGCCGATTTCACCATCTTGATCAGCATCAATACCGTAAGTGGCAACATTAGTTGGCATAAATTGTACGTTTCCCATAGCACCTGCCCAAGAGCCTTTAGCGTCAGCTGGGATTTTTCCCTCGTCAATTAGTTTGAGTAATGCCAAAAGTTGCTGTGTGAAAAATTCTCGACGACGTAGGTCATGACTCAGTGTTGCTAAAGATCTGACCAAGCTTAGGTTTCCAGTATAGGTTCCGTAGTTAGTTTCCAGACCCCAAAAAGCAATTATAATATGCGGTGGAACGCCGTATTTTTGATAGTTATTTTGTAATACTCGCTGGTGAATGTTGAGTTTTTCAGCGCCATTATTTAAGCGATATTCGCTAACACGAGAGCCCAAGTAGTGCCAAAAATTTTGGCTAAATTCCGCTTGAGTTCGATCAAATTTAAGTACTTTTGGATTAGGCGTCAGTGCGGACAAAGCTTGATCAAGAGTGACCTTAGAAATACCTTGATCTAAAGCCTGATGGCGTATGTCATCAAGGAATTCTTCAAAACTTTGGGTCTCAGGCACATTTTCTGGCGCTAGGGTATCATTAGCATAAGCCCAGCCAGAGAATAACAAGCAAATAATCAATCGAAACATGACAAAATTATAATGCCTAAGCGACTGATTATTTTTCTCTTTTTGAGCTTAAGTGGTTGTGGCCAAAATCAATCGATTGAACAAGTGTCGGGTAAAACCATGGGCACAACCTATTTGATTAAAAGCCAAGGCGCTCAAGCTAGTCAACAACAAGTCGATGTACGACTTAATCAAATTAATAAAATTTTTTCTAGTTGGGATAAGTCTTCAGAAATATCTCAGCTTAATCGTCAGCCAATCAATCATTCGATCGCAATCTCTGCTGAGCTATCTCAGGTGTTAAATGCAGCAATTCAAGTGCATCAGCAGACGGATGGTTATTTTGATCCAGGCCTTGGCCAGCTGATTGATGTGTGGGGTTTTGGTGCAATAAGCGTGCTAACAAACCCGGATAGAAAAGCAATTGCCACAGCATTGAACAACTCTTCTATTGTTCAAACAACCCTGGAAGGGCAAAAATTTAGCAAAAAAGCTGATGTTTATTTAAATCTGTCGGCAATTGCTAAAGGCTATGCTGTGGATGAGATTTATAAGTTATTAGATCAGCAAGGTATCGAGCGATTTATGGTAGAAATTGGCGGTGAGATTAAAGCCAAAGGCAGCTGGACTATTGGCATTGAAACGCCCGCTGGACAGGATCCTATTGAAATTAAACTAATGAATAAGTCAATTGCTACCTCTGGAAACTATCGACAGTATTTTGTTTGGGAAGGTGAGCGCTATGCTCATATTCTTGATCCGCATACAGGCGTACCGGTTAATAGTGATTTATTTTCAGCCAGTGTAATCCACCCGAGTAATCTTTTAGCAGATGCCTATGCCACTGCTATGATGTCAATGGGTAGTAAAAAAGCAATTGAACTAGCGCAGCGATTAAAGCTAAAAACAGTTTTAATTTTAGAAAAATGTGACAATCCCTGCTTGTCCAAAAATGTCGTTAAAATAGGCTTATGAAGCCACTTGCAGAAATACTAAGACCTGATAATTTAGAGACCTTCTGTGCGCAGCAACATTTATTAAACGATGCACATCCGCTGAAACAAGCAATCAACAATAAACAATTGCATTCGATGATTTTATGGGGACCTTCAGGTGTTGGCAAGACCACTTTGGCACGTATTATGTGTGCTCAAGTTGAAGGGTATTTCGTGCAGCTTAGTGCGGTATTAGACGGTGTTAAAGAATTACGAACAGTGATTGAAAATGCCAAAAAATATCAAAATATAGGCCAGACAACGGTGCTATTTGTTGATGAAATTCATCGATTTAATAAGGCGCAACAAGATGCTTTTTTGCCGCACATTGAGTCTGGCTTAATCACTTTGATTGGCGCTACAACAGAAAACCCCTCATTTGAGTTGAACCGGGCATTATTATCACGCGTTAGTGTCTATGTACTGGAATCACTAGATGCAGCTGGATTGATGCAAATATTGCAACGTAGCCTTGAATATTTAAAGTTAACGCTGGATCAATCTTCTCAAGAGATGATTGTGGCTAGTAGTGGTGGTGATGCGCGACGTTTAATTAATATAGTTGAAAAAATTGATCAAGCAAAACTAAGTCAACCAGATGAGAAGAGTATTGCTCAATTCTTACAAGATAAGGTTGCCAGTTTTGATAAAGGTGGTGATATATTCTATCAACAACTGTCAGCATTTCATAAGTCAGTGCGTGGCTCATCTGCTGACGGTGCATTGTATTGGATGGCACGAATGTTAGTGAGTGGTTGTGATCCAAAAACCATTGCTAGACGATTGCTTGCGATTGCTTCAGAGGATATTGGAAATGCCGATCCAAGGGCGTTAGAAATTACCCTAAACGCTTGGAATGTGTATGAGCGCCTGGGTGATAAAGAGGGTAATCGAGCGATTGCACAAGCGGCAGTTTATTGCGCCGTCGCACCTAAATCCAATGCGGTTTATAAAGCCTTTAATCAAGCTATGATTGATGCCAAACAAACTGGTGATTTAGCTGTGCCAAAGCACTTATGCAATGCATCAACCAGCTTGATGAGTGAGCTAGGCTATGGGCAAAATTATCGATATGCACATGATGAAGCCGATGGTATTAGTTATGGTCAGACATACTTTCCTCAGGAGATGGGAGAGCGGCATTACTATGCGCCAACTGATCGCGGCTTAGAGATTAAAATTACAGAAAAAATTAGAAAAATACGAGGAGAGTCATGACATTTTTACCCACTGTTCTAGCTATTGGCGTAGGTGCTACCATTGGCGCCAGCGTGCGTTATTATTTAACTCAGTTTATGAATGCAACGATGGGCTCAACGTTTCCTTATGGCACCTTAAGTGCAAATATAATTGGTTCGTTTTTGGCAGGTATTTTGGTAGTGGTAGTATTGGAAAAAGCAAATTTGCATGAAGCTTATCGTCTATTGCTGTTGATTGGCTTAACTGGCTCGCTAACCACTATGTCGACACTTTCTTGGGAATCAGTAGAAATGATCAGCTCTGGTCATTATGGTCAAGCAGGTATTAATATCTTACTTAATGTGTTGTTATCTTTAGCAGCAGCCGGATCAGGTGTGGTGTTAGCTCGATATATATTTTCTAGCTAGTTAAGTGCCTGCTGTATTTCATCAAACAAAACGCCAGCAATATTTAGATTGAATTGCTGGTCTAGTTCGCGAATACAAGTTGGGCTAGTGACGTTAATTTCAGTAATATAATTACCAATTACATCTAGTCCAACAAACATTAACCCTTTAGACTTAAGGGTTGGTGCAATTTGTTCACAGAGATATCGATCTCTAGCTGATAAAGGCTGGCCGATACCAGTAGCACCTGCAGCTAAATTACCTTTAAAACTACCTTCAGCAGGAATACGTGCTAATGCATAATCAATAGGCTTGCCGTTGATTAGTAGAATGCGTTTATCGCCCTGAGCTATTTCAGGCAAAAATTCTTGTGCCATAATTGGTGTGCTGCCTTGGTGGGTGATGTAATCAAGCACTTCATCGATATTACTATCGCCATGCTCAAGCTTAAAAATATCCTTACCACCCATGCCATCAAGCGGCTTAACCACGCTAACGCCTTGTATTTTGATAAATTCCTTAAGTCGATTTTTGTTGCTACTAACAAGCGTTTTGGCAATACAGTGTGGAAAGTTCAAGGCAAATAATTTTTCGTTGGCATCGCGTAAAGATTGCGCCTTGTTAACCACAAGCACACCATTATTTTCAGCCTGTTCTAGGAAATAAGTTGCATAGATATAATTCATATCAAAAGGCGGGTCTTTACGCATCAAAATGACATTAAAGCTATCAAGAGGCAGGTCTTCTTTAGGAGCCTGTTCGTACCAATGCTCAGTATCATCGAACACCACAGTCTTGGCACAAGTTGCTAGAACTTGACCATCTTGAGCGAATAAGTCATGAGCATCAAAGGTGTAAATTTCCCAATTACGTCTACTTGCCTCTAGCATCATCGCTAGTGAAGAATCTTTATGAGGCTTTATGTCTTTGATGTCATCCATCAATACGGCAATTTTAATTGGTTTCATGTGGTTATTATAAATAGAGGATTTTGTATAATTGTATAAAGATCTAAAATTATCTAAAATAGACCATCAACAGCATGAATTAAGTAGTTGATAATTCAGTAAAAAAAACGGTACAATTGCCAGTTGAGGAGAGATAAAACGTGGCATATACAACCCTAACATTAGAACATCCAAAAACCAAAGAAGTAAGATTTGCCCCTGTGGGATTTTCTTGGACGTCGCTGTGCCTGTTCTTTTGTCCAGCTATTTATCGACGTGACTGGAAATCTTTCATATTGATGTTTCCTTTATGTATTTTGACACTTGGTTTGGCCAATATTGTATTTTTCTTTACCTATAATCGTCTTTATGTGAAGCACTTGTTGGATCAAGGATTTGAAATAACTGTGCATGGCGCGGGCAGTGTTCACCAATCAAATTTGTAATATTTACTCATTAGTAGAAAATAAACTAGACAAGCTAGTAATAACAGCGTATCATCTCGCCACTTAGTGCGGGGTGGAGCAGTTCGGTAGCTCGTCGGGCTCATAACCCGAAGGTCATAGGTTCAAATCCTGTCCCCGCTACCAAATCAAGTCTTTTTTTGATTTTTATAATTAAAAAAAAGCAAGCAAAAACCCCCTTTTTAGGGGGTTTTTGTTATGCGTAAAAAGGTGAATATAAATAAAATAGATGGCAAAAATTACAGAAAAAATTACTAGTTTGATTGGTCCCGTGTTGGAAGATATGGGCTATGAGCTAGTGGGTATTGAATATATTGCCAGTGGCAAGCACAGCACATTGCGTATTTTTATTGATACTGATCACGGCATCGGTATTGAGGATTGTGAAAAAGCATCCCACCAATTAAGTGCTATCTTTGATGTTGAAGATCCAATTACGGGTCAATACAACTTAGAGGTATCTTCACCTGGTATTGAGCGACCATTATTTCACATAGGCCATTATCAGCGTTTTTTAGGTAATGATATTAGCCTTCGTATGGTGAGACCTATCAACAAACAACGTAAATTTAAAGGTTCAATTGGTAGTGTTAGCGAGTTAGACAACACCATTGAATTAATCACAGAATTGGGCTCAGTGACACTAGACATTGACATGATCGAAAAAGCGAATTTAATCGCTGACTTTTAGGAGAAAAACATGGACGGTAAAGAATTATTTTTAATGGTTGAGGCAATCTCTAATGAAAAAAACATCACCAAAGAGGATGTTTTTGAATCGTTAGAAGAGGCATTAGCAGTAGCCACCAAAAAACGTAAAGAAATTGATGCGCATGTAGAAATTGACCGTAAGACGGGCGAATTTCATACCTTTAGACAGTGGATGGTTATTGACGATAAAGAAAACTTTGTTGACGACGATGGAACGCCATTTGATGCTGAGCTTCATATTTATGAAAAAGACGCTAACGGCACTGCGATCGATGATTTTGTGCGTGAGCCAATTGAGACTGAAGAGTTTGGTCGTATTGCAGCACAGATTGTTAAGCAAGTAATTATTCAAAAGGTACGTGAAGCTGAGAGAGAAGTAATCGTTCATGATTACACTCAACGTGTTGGTGAAGTGATCATGGTGACGGTAAAGCGTGTTGATCGTGGTAATGTTTATGTTGACATGGGCGGCGTTGACGGCATGATTTCTAAATTTGACCTTATTCCAAACGAATCTGTACGAAAGAACGATCGTTTAAGAGCCTATATTAAAGAGGTTAAGTCATCAATTCGTGGAGCGCAAATCTTCTTATCTCGCACAGTGCCAGAAATGATGATTCAATTATTCGAAATGGAAGTTCCTGAAATTTCAGAAGGTGTGATTGAAATCATGGGCGGCGCTAGAGATCCTGGCATACGTTCAAAATTAGCAGTAAAAGCAAAAGACAAGCGCTTAGATCCAATTGGATCTTGTATTGGTATGCGTGGCGCACGTGTTCAGGCGGTTTCAAACGAACTTAATGGTGAGCGTGTTGATATTATTTTATGGGATGAAGATCCTGCACAATTCGTGATTAACGCAATGGCGCCAGCAGAAGTTAGCTCTATTATTGTTGACGAAGATCGTAATGCTATGGATATTGCTGTTGAAGAAGATCAACTAGCACTTGCAATTGGTCGTGGCGGTCAAAATATTAAATTAGCATCGCGCTTAACTGGTTGGAGACTAAGTGTTATGTCAACAACAGATGCAGATGAAAAGCAAGCAGAAGAGTCGCAAAAAGTCAGCGATAAATTAGCAGACAAGTTAGGCGTTGATAGTGAAGTGGCTGGTGTTTTATTAGAAGAAGGCTTTGGAACTGTGGACGATATCGCTGATGCAGATTCTCAAGTATTAGAAAACATTGAAGAGTTTGATGCCTCAATGGTAGAAGAATTACAAGAGCGTGCAGCAGATGCGCAATTAGTACAGGCACTAGGTGATGCTGATGCTTCTGAAGCGCTAATGAGTGTTGAAGGTGTTGACGAAGAATTAGCAGATGCACTGATTGAAGCTGAAATTACTACTGTTGAAGATCTAGCAGAGTTGTCTATTGATGAACTACTTGAAGTTCAGGTTATGGACAAAGAAAAGGCGTCAGGTGTTATTATGAGCGCAAGAGAAAACGAAGGATGGTTTGATTAACTATTGGTTTTAGTAAAAAAGTTAACTTAATCATTACAAAAATAGGCAAGCATTATGGCACATACGGTTGAAACACTATCCAAACTATTGAGAAAAACACCTGATGAGGTGATTGCAATTCTGACGAATGCTGGAATTAAAGGCAAGCAAGCCGATTCAGGTATTTCTGCTGAGGAAAGAAAAATTCTAATGGGTAGCTTATCAAAGCGCTCATCAGACAAATCTAGCATGTCGGTTTCACGCAAGCCAAGTAGCACAACGAGCAGTAAAACAGGCGATGGCATTAAGGTGCAAGTAAAGAAAAAACGCGCTAAGCCAGTAGTGGCTGTTGAGGAAGAGGTTGTTGTTAATGAAGCGGCATTAGCAGCGCAAGCAGCACTAGATGCAGGTCGTGAAGCAGATGAAAAATTATTAGCACAAGATGCTAAGCGTCATGAAATGACACGCTTACAAAAAGAACAAGCTGACGCCATAAAAAATCAACAAAAAGATGCCAAGCAAGAGACTGCTAAGGAAGTTGAAAAAACAGAAGAAAAGAAGACAGAAGAAAAGAAGGCAGAAGAAAAGAAGCCAATGCGCCAACATAAGGCTGCGCCAAGTGGCAATACGGCTGGACGTAGAAGACAACTGCACGTGGCAAGACATAATCCAAATCGTAAGCTTAAGAAAAAAGACAGAACACGCTTAAGTCAAAAGACTCAAGAAGAGCAAGCACAGCACGGCTTCCAAAAGCCAGTTGAAAAACTAATTCATGAAGTGTCTGTTCCTGACAACATTAAGGTCAGTGACTTAGCGCAAAAAATGACAACCAAAGCCGGTGAAGTACTTAAGATATTGATGGGTATGGGTGTGATGGTAACGCTAAATGACGTTATTGACCAAGATACCGCACTATTAGTGGTTGAAGAAATGGGTCATATAGGTGTTGCAAGTGTTGAAGAGACGGTCGAGGACAAATTAGTTGAGAAAGCAAAGCCAACAGGCGATGAAAGTCCAAGACCTCCAGTGGTAACAATTATGGGTCATGTTGATCATGGTAAAACATCATTACTTGATTACATTCGTAAGGCTAAAGTTGCTGATGGAGAAGCGGGCGGCATTACTCAGCATATTGGCTCATATCAAGTTGATACTGATAATGGAAAAATCACGTTTATTGACACCCCGGGACACGCAGCATTTTCAAAAATGCGTTCACGTGGTGCCAATGCAACCGATATTATTATTCTAGTAGTTGCAGCAGACGATGGTGTTATGCCACAAACTGTTGAATCAATTAAGCACGCACATAAGGCTGGTGTGCCAGTTATTGTTGCTATTAATAAAATTGACAAAGAAGGCTCTGATCTAGATAAGATTAAGCAGGTTCTTTCAACACACGATGTTATCTCAGAAGACTGGGGTGGCGATGTTATGATGATTCCAGTATCGGCACATACGGGTGAAGGTGTTGACGCATTACTTGAAGCGATCACGTTAACGGCAGAAGTGTTAGAAATTTCTGCTGTGATTAAAGCACCTGCAAATGGTACAGTACTTGAAGCGCGCCTAGAAAAAGGCCGTGGTAAGGTTACTACAATTCTGGTTCAGTCAGGCACCTTGAAAAAAGGCGACATTATGATTGCCGGACTTGAGTACGGTAAAGTTAAGCAAATTGTAAACGATCAAGGCAAGGTTCTTAAAGAGGCAGGCCCATCAACTCCGGTTGAAGTGTTAGGCTTATCTGGTGTACCAAATTCTGGTGACGAAGTATTGGTTGTTGAGTCTGAACGTAAAGCGCGTGAAGTAGCTGACTTTAGAAAAGCCAAAGAACGTGAAGCAGAATTGCAAAAACAACAAGCATCTAAAATGCAAGATTTCTTACAGAAGATGGAAGAAGGCGATGTATCAACTGTTAACGTCTTGCTTAAGTCAGACGTTCGTGGTTCAGCACAAGCATTGGTTGAGGCGTTAGAAGAATTATCGACTGACGAAGTTCGAGTTAAAGTGGTCTCTAGTGGTGTTGGTGGTATTAATAATACTGATATTAACCTAGCAGCCACTTCAGGTGCATTGGTGCTTGGTTTTAACGTTCGTGCTGATGCAGTTGCTCGTAAAACAGCAGACAATGAAGGTGTACGTATTGAATACTATTCAATCATCTACAATCTAATTGATGATGTTAGGGCAATCATGAGTGGTTTATTAAGCCCAGCATTAAGTGAAAACATTATTGGCATAGCCAATGTTAAAGATGTGTTCCGTTCACAAAAATTGGGTGATATTGCTGGTTGTATGGTTGAAGAAGGCGTGGTCAGAAAAGATTCTCCGATTCGTGTTCTACGTGATAGCGTGGTTATCTTTGAGGGCGAGCTAGAGTCATTGAGACGCTTTAAAGACGATGTTAAGGAAGTGAAATCAGGTACTGAATGTGGTATCGGTGTTGCTGGCTATAACGACATTCAGCCAGGCGATCAAATCGAAGTATTTGAACGTATTGAAACTGCACGTACTCTATAGTAACGATGGGTCAACAAGATTCTTTTAGAATTGAACGCATCAACGAGCTGATTCGTCGAGAGCTGGTTACGCTATTAAAAAACGAAACCAAAGATCCAAGATTGGCTAGCATCAACATAACAGATGTTTTAACCAGTCGTGATTTGAGCGCTGCCAAAGTGTACTATACAGTGTCAGAAAAAGATAAATCTGCTGTTGGCCCTTTATTGGCAAAAGCATCAGGTTTCTTTCGCTCACGCTTGTCAAAAACAATAGACTTGCGTCATACGCCAGCACTCAGATTTATCTTCGATCCTGCACCGAATACAGGTGCTAGAATCGAAGATTTGTTATCCAAACTATAATATTCCCATGTCACGGCGCAATGCTAAGGGCAGAGATATTAATGGCATTGTGTTGTTGGATAAGGACACAGGTCTTAGCTCAAACGCCGCCTTACAAAAAGTTAAACGACTTTTTTTCGCTAAAAAGGCGGGACATACTGGTAGCTTAGATCCACTTGCCAGTGGCATACTGCCTATTTGTTTGGGTCAGGCAACCAAAGTAGCCCAATTTCTACTTGATGACGATAAACGCTATTTTGTTCGCGGCAAGCTAGGTGAAATTAGCGATACTGGGGACTGTGAAGGAAAAATCATAAAAACTCAGGCATTTGAGCACGTGACAGAATCTCAGATTATTGATGCAGTAATGAGTTTTAAAGGTGATATTCTACAAATTCCACCAATGTATTCAGCGCTTAAAAAAGACGGACAGCCTTTATATAAGCTAGCCAGACAGGGTATAGAGATTGAAAGGCCTGCACGTCCAGTGACGATCCACAGCATTGATTTTATTAGTTATGAACAGGGCGTTCTAACCCTGGATGTTAGTTGCTCTAAAGGAACCTATATTCGTAGTTTAATACAAGATATTGGTGATAAATTAGGCTGTGGTGCACATGTAGTTGAATTGCGACGCACGGGCTTTGCGCACATTGACATTAGTGAGGCGATTAAATTCTCAGATCTTGAGGCATTAGCTGGGGATGATTATGAGCAGTTAGATGCGCATATTTTTCCGAGTGAAAACATGCTGCCAAATATTGAAAGCTTTACTCTTGATACAGCACAAACAGTTGATATTAAATATGGCCGAAGTATTGCTAGCAACCAGCAGGATCTATCGCATAAATTAAAATTGTTTGACGATCAAAAGCAATTCATTGGTATTGGCGAATTGTCTGAAGATGGCGTGATTCAGCCCAAACGATTATTTGTTTAATCTATAATTTAAGCTATGAATACTGGAGATAATAAAAAAAGCGCACTCGTTGGCTACGGTTTTGATGATAACTTGATGCGCAGTGTTAAAGGCGATGAAAGTCTAAAAGACAGTGTTTATAATCGCGAACGCACCCACAATATCGTTGATAAAAATATTGACGAGCTGATGGAGGTAATTTTATTTTTACTGCTATCTACAGGAATTTACCGAATCGTTATTGGCTTAAATAACGGCGAAATCAAGACCTCTTCGGTATTTGACCCGTTTAATGTTGAAATTCATCTAGCTGAAGACTTATTAGTGGCAGATTACGTCTTTGACCACTTCGGTATGATTTCCCTGGAAGAGAAAGAGGCGTTAATTAAGCGTTATTATCTGATGCTTGAGCACGATCAGGCATTTGAATATCTATCAGAAGAATGGCAAGAAGCATTTCATGATCGCAATCAGAGTATGAAACAGCTTACAGATGAGAATGAGCTTAGATACATTGTCGAGCATATTCCAGCACTTCGAAATTTAGACGGCTACTATTTACGCTCAGCTGTTATTAATTTATTTAATTCAACAATCTCTATGTCATTCAATTGTGACGGCACGCAAATTATGTCACATAAGAAATTCAGAGAGTTTATTGACGAATACGTATAGGAAAAAATATGAAAGTCTTAGTTATTGGCGCCGGTGGGCGTGAGCATGCACTGGCTTGGCAGTGCGCCAAATTTGAAACGGTTAAAGAAGTATTTGTAGCACCTGGTAATGCAGGTACTGAGCTTGAAGACAAGCTAACTAATATTAATATTGGTGCTGAGGATATTGACGGGCTAATTAAATTTGCTCAAGATAATCAAGTTGATATTACTATTGTTGGCCCTGAAGCGCCACTGGTTATTGGTGTGGTTGATAAGTTTGAAGCACAAGGTCTGGCTATTTTTGGCCCAACACAGGGTGCATCACAGTTAGAAGGCTCTAAAGCATTTTGCAAGCATTTTTTGGAACGCAATAATATTCCCACTGCTTATTACGATGTCTTTACTGAAGTTGCGCCAGCTGTTAAATATGTTAAAGAAAAAGGCGTGCCCATTGTAATTAAAGCAGATGGTTTGGCTGCAGGTAAGGGTGTTATTATCGCCAATACACAAGCTGAAGCGACTAGCGCTATTAATGATATGCTAGAGGGTAATCGTTTTGGAGAAGCTGGCTCGCGTGTCGTCATAGAAGAGTTTTTGGTTGGTGAAGAGGCAAGCTTTATTGTCATGGTTGATGGTAAAAATATTCTACCGATGGCTACTTCGCAAGATCACAAGGCACGTGATAACGGTGATATGGGTCCAAACACAGGCGGTATGGGTGCGTATTCTCCCGCACCAATTGTCACTGATAAAATCTTTCAGGCAGTGATGGATAAGGTTATCCGCCCAACTGTAGATGGTATGGCTTCAGAAGGTAATGCCTACACAGGGTTTTTGTATGCAGGCCTTATGATTGATCAAAATAACAACTTTAAAGTGCTGGAATATAATTGTCGTTTCGGTGATCCTGAAACTCAGCCAATTATGATGCGCCTTAAATCTAACTTGGCTGAGCTTTGTTTATTAGCAACTAAAGGCAAGCTAGACGAAGCCAGTATTATGTGGGACGAGCGCTCAGCCATGGGTGTAGTGTTGGCTGCCAACGGCTATCCAGATGCCTATCCATCAGGTGAGGTAATTGGCTTGCCACAAGATTCAGCTGAGGCTAAAGTATTTCATGCAGGCACCAAGATGAACAACGGCTCAGTGATTACCAGTGGTGGACGCGTATTATGTGCAACTGCTTTAGGCGCAGATACCAAAGAAGCGCAAGATAACGCCTATGCACTACTTAAAAAAATCAATTGGCCGAGCGCGTACTATCGAACTGATATTGGTTTTAAAGCTATTACGTGATTATTGTCGGGGTTGATGAAGCGGGCCGTGGCCCACTAATTGGCTCTGTGGTAGCGGGTGCAGTTATCTTGCCAAATGAGTTTAATCTACCCGAACTAACCGATTCTAAAAAACTCACTGAAAAAAAACGAGAGACTTTATATCAGCTGATTACCGAGCAGTGTCAGTGGGCAGTAGGTGAAGCAGATGCAGCTGAAGTTGACGAGATCAACATCCTTCAGGCCACTATGCTAGCCATGCAACGTGCAGTTGAAAATTTGCAAGTTAAATACGATCAAGTGTTGGTGGATGGTAATCGTTGTCCAGATTTGCATGACTGCACTGCAATCATCAAAGGAGATCTAACCGAGCCAGCTATTTCAGCTGCATCTATCATCGCCAAAGTAACGCGTGATCGGCAAATGATCGAGCTAGATAAGCAATATCCACAATATGGTTTTGCCAAACATAAAGGCTATGGCACCAAAGTGCACTTGCAAGCGTTAGAAGAATTTGGCATTATTCATGCCCAGCATAGAATGAGTTTTGCACCAGTTAGTAGGCGCGCACAGAAAAGAATCTAATAGGGCGTGCCTTCAGCGTTATCACCCAATGCTCTAAGCTGTTGTTTTAGTGCTGACTTTTTAGCATCTAACTCAGCCTGCTGTTTTTTGAGTTCGGATTTTTTCTGTGCAACAAGTTCGCGTTGACGATCACGCT
>DTUI01000101.1 GCA_012964205.1 Candidatus Thioglobus sp. | reverse complement strand
CATATCAAGGTCAAAAACAATATTGATAGAACAACTACTTTGCATTGGCACGGTGCTAAGTTGCCAGCGAAAGCCGATGGCGGCCCACATCAGCCGATTAAACCTTCGGGCACCTGGCTAAGTGAATTTGATATTATTCAGCCAGCTGCAACATTATGGTATCACGCACATCAAATGCATAAAACCGGTGAGCATGTGTACCATGGCTTGTCTGGATTGTTTATCGTTGATGATAAGGCATCACAAGCATTAAATCTACCGTCAGACTACGGTGTAGATGATTTCCCTGTCATTATTCAAGATAAAGATTTTAATCAAGATGGCTCGTTTCAATACCTAGGTGATTTCCGAGAGAAATTGATGGGCAAGAAGGGTGAAACTGTATTGGTTAATGGTGTTATTAGCCCCGTGTTAAAAATAACTAAATCCTTAATTCGATTGCGAATTTTAAATGGGTCAAATGCTAGGATTTATCATTTAAATTTTGATGATAAACGTCCGTTCCATATTATTGCCAGTGATGGTGGCTTATTAGAAAAGCCTATAATGGCACATTCGATTAAATTAGCACCCGCTGAACGTGCTGAAATTTTGGTTGATGTCTCTGATGGAAAAATGCCAGTCTTACGTCATAAGATGCATATGCAAAAATCTGCCAATCGAATGAGTGGCATGATGACAATGCAGTCCATGCAAGGGAAAAAACAAGAATTTGATATTTTTCAAATTGATGCTAGAAACGTAAGTCATTCCGACAAAAAAATACCTAATAACCTTATTAAACATAACAGACTGTCTATGCAGTCAATTTCTAACAAAAGGGTATTTAAGTTACAAATGAAGATGGGCCCTATGCTAATGTTAGGTGCACTATCCAATTCTAATGATTTACTTAAGATTAATGGAAAATCTATGGATATTAATCGTATAGACGAGGTGGTAAAAGCAGGTAGCACCGAACTCTGGGAAATTGAAAACACTTCAATGATGCCACATCCATTCCACATTCACAATGTGCAGTTTAAGATTGTTTCACGTCGTGGAGAGGTAAAAGGCCACGAACTTGGATTCAAAGATGTGGTTCTAGTGCGTCCACATGAAACCGTACAAGTAATAATTAAGTTTCCAGAGTTCAGCGATGCTAAAACGCCATATATGTATCACTGTCACATCTTAGAGCATGAAGATCTTGGCATGATGGGTCAATTTGTAGTAGTATAGAGGCATTATAAAAGATTGAGAGACTGTTATGAATAGTGGTTTTTGGTCATGTAAGCATACTTGGAAGCGTAGTGCGAATAACACTAAATGGTGTTTGATTGGTTGTGCTATTGGTGATTTTGGTACGATTGCTTTCTTTCAATTTAGCGCCTTTAGTGTTGGCACTTTGACAGTTTTCTTGTGGGCGATGCTTAACGGTATTATCACCAGTATCGCACTGGAAACTTACATGTTAATTAGGCAAAAAATACAAGCTTTACAAGCATTTAAAACGGCAGCTGGCATGAGTTTGATTTCCATGATTTCTATGGAGATAGCTATGAATTTAACTGATTACTATCTAACAGGCGGTGCTATTTTTGTATGGTGGGTGGTGCTAATTTCTTTATTCTTTGGTTTTATCACCCCATGGCCTTATAACTACTGGCGTCTAAAAGTCCTAGGAAAAGCCTGCCACTGAAGAATGCTGCTACTGATCGCCGTTATTGGTAAAATAACTGCTTAATCAATTTCTACATTTATTTTATATGTCAGACAGCACACATAATATAGCGAGCGTTCTAACTGAAAGCTTGCCGTATATTCAAAAATTTCAAGGAAAAACCATTGTTATTAAATATGGTGGTAATGCAATGATTGATGAAGATCTTAAATCAAGCTTCGCACGCGATATCGTATTGATGAAGTCAGTTGGTATGAATCCAATTGTTGTGCATGGTGGCGGCCCTCAGATTGGCAATATTTTAGAAAAAATTGGCAAAGAGAGTGAATTTATTGGCGGCATGCGTGTGACTGATTCAGAGACCATGGATGTGGTTGAGATGGTATTAGGTGGCCTAGTTAATAAAGAAATTGTTAATTTGATTCACCAGCATGGCGGACATTCTATTGGCCTAACAGGTAAAGATGGCAGCTTAATTACGGCTAAGAAATTACAGCACGATATTAAGATCACTTCTGAAATTATTGATTTAGGTCATGTGGGCGAGGTTGATGAGATTGATACCTCGGTTATCGAGCTGTTATTAAAGGGAGATTTTATCCCGGTAATTGCACCAATTGGTGTTGGTGAAGATGGTTTTTCATACAATATTAATGCAGATTTGGTGGCGGGCTCAATTGCTCAGGCATTAAACGCAGAAAAGCTTATTTTGTTAACTAACACTTCAGGATTGCTAGATTCTGAAGGTGAATTATTAACTGGATTAGATGCTAAAACGATAGATGGGTTAATTGAAAATGGTACGATTTACGGCGGCATGCTGCCTAAAATTGGGTGCGCCTTATCCGCAGTTAAGAATGGCGTCAAGTCTACTCATATTATTGATGGGCGTGTACCTCATGCGGTGTTATTAGAAGTTTTTACAGACAATGGCGTGGGCACATTGATCACTTGCAATGAATAAAGAGAATCGCAATACCATTAAAGTTATTGACTGCCAGGTATTGGCACATTATCAATTTGAAGGTGATCAGTATATTCTAACACTCTCTTCGGAAATAATTGCCAATGAGACTAAGCCAGGGCAATTTGTGCATATTAGCGTGTCGGATATATTGCCAATGAGGCGTCCAATTTCTATCATGTCAGTAGATAAAGAAAACGCAACGTTTGATTTACTCTATAAAGTGGTGGGTGAGGGCACTAAGCAATTAGCCGAACGTAAAGTGGGCGATGTGATTAGTGTTATTGGTCCGATTGGTAACGGCTTTGAAATGACAGAAAATAAACGCCCTTTATTAATTGGTGGCGGTGTTGGTATGCCGCCAATGGTTGCGATTGCGCAATCAGTCAAAGATACAGATTATCAGCCATTTGCTATTTTAGGCTCTGAGGTGCCATTTCCATTTGATGAGCAAGTGGCCAAAGACGGTAAAGACTACCAGGGTGCAACACACACTATGCCTGAGTTAGAGGATTGGGGTGTTGAGTGTCGTTTAGCCAGTTTGCAAGGTTACCAAGGTGTGTTTAAAGGTTATGTGACTGATCTTGCCAAAGTCTATTTGGATGGCTTATCAGCAGACGAGCTTTCCCAGGTTGAGATTTATTCTTGTGGTCCGCATCCAATGTTAGATGCTGTTGCAAAATTAGCCAAAGACTATAATTTACCTTGTCAGGTTTCTTTAGAAGAAAACATGGCTTGCGCGGTTGGCGGTTGTGCTGGTTGTGTGGTTGAAGTGCAGACTGATTCTGGCCCTGCGATGAAACGTGTTTGTGTAGATGGCCCAGTATTTGACGCCAGTACTGTTTTTTAAAATGATGCAGGCAAGGCCTGTATCAGCAAACAGCTTTCAACTGATATGATTGCACAAAATTTAGCAAAAATTCATAATCGTATTAATACTGTTGAGCATTCTCAAAAAGTAACGCTTATTGCTGTCAGCAAAACTAAGCCCGCCTCTGACCTTCAGCAAGCTATTGATGCTGGGCAAAAGCACTTCGGTGAAAATTACCTACAAGAGGCCCTAGAGAAAATTGAAACTCTCAAGGGGCAAAATCTTGTTTGGCATTTTATCGGCCCAATCCAATCTAACAAAACCAAACCCATTACCCAAAATTTTGACTGGGTGCATAGTGTTGATCGACTTAAAATTGCCCAACGTCTTAATGATCAACGCCCACAAGGCTTGGAAAAGCTTAACGTATTGTTGCAAGTGAATATTGACAATGAAGCAACCAAATCCGGTGTTCTAGTAGATGAAATTGATGAACTAATACCTCATTTTGAAAATTTCCAAAATATTTCCCTTAGAGGGTTTATGTGCATCCCCAACCCTAACAAATCTGAACAAAGCTTTAAGAAATTGGCAAAAATATTGGAAAAATATCCAAATTTAGACACTTTATCAATGGGAATGAGCTCAGATCTTGATTTAGCTATTAAAAACGGTGCTACTTTTGTGCGTATTGGTACTGATATCTTTGGAAAAAGATCCTAAAGTTAGTCGTTCGTAAAATTTATGAAATTTTTGATACAATATAATTATGAAAATTAAAGTTTTAATTACTGGTGGTACGATTGATAAGGCTTATAAAGAGCTTAGTGGTGAGCTGGCTTTTATCGAGACTCATATTATTGAGATGTTTAATCGTGGGCGCTCAATGGCGGATACCTTATCTGAAGTGCTATTTTTAAAAGATTCGCTAGAAATGACAGATTCAGATCGTCAATTTATTTTAGATAAGTGTCAGTCTTCTCAAGAGGAGCATATCCTTATTACTCATGGCACAGACACCATGGTGGAAACAGCCAGCTATCTTGCCAAAAATCTTAAAGACAGAACCGTGGTTTTATTTGGCTCGATGATCCCTTATTCAATTGACAACTCAGATGCGTTATTTAACTTAGGCGTCGCTTTGAGTGCCGTGCAGCTTAAAGATCACGGCGTGTATATTGCCATGAATGGACAAGTGTTTGATTTTGACAAAGTCCAGAAAGACAAAGGGCTAGGCATCTTTACGAATACCTAGCCCTCTTAAGTTAAGAAGTTTATTTTTAACTTATTTTGTCATATGCTCGATGGCTGCTTTTAGTTCGTCATCTGAACAATCCATACAAGTGCCTCTAGGCGGCATAGCGCCAGTACCAGTAATTGCCACTTTAACTAAATCAGCAATGCCACGTTTAACTCTTGGTGCCCAATCTGCTTTATTGCCAAATTTAGGTGCGCCCAAAACGCCAACACTGTGACATGAAGCGCAAGTCGTTGTATAAATTTGCTCACCACTACGTGCTTTAGTTGCTGTTTTAACAGGTGCTTTGATCGCATTAACATCGATATCACCTTCTAAATATACTTGGCCTAATGGCTGAATGCGCTCAGCCAATGTTAGGTTGTCGTCATAGCCAACATGAATCAATCCGCTAAAAAATGTTTTAGCGCCGAAAATAATAGCAAAAATAACAATGATTGCTGCAACTGAGTTTTTAAAGTACATAGTGGGTTTCCTTGTTTAGTCTAACTTTTGTATTAATAACCTGAGTGTAAAAACAAGTTATAATTCTCAAAGAAAAATATTATATCAGAATGATTAAGAAAACACTATCAAAAGGCATTAAAGTATTAAAAATTAGCACTTGGCTTAGTGTGATTTTTTCGCTACTCATTGTTTTGGTGGTTGGTTTTTTTGTGGCATTTCCAAGCTTAATAAAAGCACCTATTGAAGCGCAATTATCGGGGGCTAGTGGTCTTGAAGTTAAGCTATCAAAAATTAGTTTTGAGCTAGAAGCAGATGGAATCTCATTAAAAATTCATAATTTAAAGCTTGGATCTAAAGATCAAAATCAGCCGATTGCACAAATACAAGGGCTGCATTGGCGTGTTAATGTAATGAATTTATTTGACGATATTTACCACCCAAGCCAAGTGTTTATCGATGTATTGACATTGCACGCTAATTCAATATCTGATGCTGCTTTTTCGGTGGCGGATGCGACGCAATTAGTATCACTTGAAACGCTAGAAATCGCTCATTTTTTCGAGTCTTTGTCTATTCAAAAAACCCACATAAAGGGTGACGATGAGTTGGTTATTTCGCCTTTAGATATCACTCGATTTGGTTCGCAATTATTGTTAACTGTATCAAGCCAACCAATAGGTGATCAAAACTTAGATATTGCCATGACACTCTCAAGTGAGCAGCTTGAGCATGATGGCTTCTTAACCCTGCCAATGACATTTAGCAATGATGATTTTTCTTTACTGTCTAATCTTAAGTTTTATCACCAAGAGGATGGTGAATATGTTGAGTTCTCTGGCTATATTGAACAAATAAAAGCTGTTAATCTTTATAAATATCTAACTGCTTCAATTGTGGGCGGCTCAACCAGTAATTGGATGAAACGTGGATTTAAATCAGGAGTTTTGAAAAATTCCAATATTCGTATCGTTAAGAATTTATCAGAAGAATCACCTGCTGAAATTAGCTTTAATGCGCATTTAACTGAGACGGAGTTGTTATTTAATTCAGACTGGAAAAATCTAAAAGACTTGGATGCTGATATCAGTACCGATGGCAAGCAAATTAAAGTATTGGTTAATAATACTAAGTTGTACGGCTTTCCACTGGCAAATATGGCATTAGAAATTGTTGATATGAGCCAGCCAAATCTTGATGTACATTTATTGGGTAAGATTGATACCACGAGCCAGGCGTTGATGCAATTTTTAGCACAGGCGCCAACTGGAAAGACTGTGCACGATGTTGTTAAGCAATTTAGTTTAGAGGGTCAATTAACAGGAGAGCTTGATTTGTTAATTCCTCTGGATGATCGCGCAGCAACATTGGATGTAGATTTGGCTATTGATGAAAATCGCCTAGTTACGCTAGGTGGTGCGGTTGTGATTGAAGGTTATAAGTCTACTATTGCCTTTCATGATAATCAAATCAGCACTAATGGTATGGGCACTATTCGCGATATTCCATTTGAAATTCGAGTTAATCCGAAAAATAGGGGTGATGACAAAGAAGCGTCTTTTGCAGTTGAACTGCTCAAGATTGACAATGATTTTGAGCTTTATTTAACTCGCCGACTAGATCAAACTTGGCGAGCAAGAATTGAATCTGAAGTATTAAAAACCAATATTGAAATTGCATTAACTGATGAACTGCCAAGTGTCAGGGTTGTTGGACTACAGGTGGCATCATCAGATAGTTTAAAAGGTGATTGGAATATTCAGCCCGATGATTTACCTAGTATGTTTTTAAGTGTTCACGGTATATTTGTTGATGAGAAAGAAATCCCTGACTTTAGTGCTAAATTGGAATCTGCTAACAATGTTCTAAAAATTTCCAATCTAAGTTTTGAAGGTATTGGTGTTGGTGATAAAGATCTGATTTTTAATGGCGCCTGGGTGGCTGGAAAGACTGGAATAATCGCCAAAGCCAAGGGTAAGGAATTAAGTGAATTTTTGAAAAAACTTAAAGTTACTGAAAAAGTCAGCGGCGGCGAGTTTGATTTTGATGTACGATTATTTTGTAATTGCACGCCTTGGAACATGAGTTTGAGCGAGCTGAGTGGTATTGCTAAAATGAATGTTAAAGAGGGTGTGTTTACTGACAAAGATCCTAATATTGGTAGAGTTTTATCATTGCTTAATATTAGATCAATCGCCAAAAGATTCAAGCTTGATGTGGCTGACTTAACTGATAAGGGTTTTGCTTACGACAGTATTGATGCAAAAATTACACTATTAAATTCACAGGCTACGATTGATAATTTCCAGTTGGAGGCAAGCTCTAGCTCTATTAATTTGGTTGGTCAAAGTAATATTATTGATGAAAGCTACGATATCGAGGCAAAAGTAACGCCAGCCATTGGCGATGCAGTGCCCGCAGCTACTTACTTAGCAGGGGGTGGCTTAGTTGGGTTAGGTGTTTGGCTAATTGATGAGCAATTATTTGACGGTAAGTTGATTGATAAGATTGTCGATCAAGTAGTAGAATTTAAATATAAAATTACAGGTTCATGGGATGAACCCACTATTAAAAACATATCAACAATTTTATGATCGAACAATTACTAGATGATCACCATCTAAATCAAGAAAAAATTTATTCTTTACTGGAGTCTTTGTCAGAAAATACACCAGATTATGCAGATTTGTACTTTCAATATTCCGTGTCTGAGTCGTGGTTTTTGGAAGAAAGTATTGTTAAATCAGGCACTTATAATATTAGCCATGGTGTGGGTACTCGCTCAGTAAGTGGTGAGAAAACAGGCTTTGCTTATTCTGATGATCTTAATCGTCAGGCCATTGAAAAAGCCATTGATTTTGCCAAAGGCATCAGCACAACCAATTCTTCGATTAAATTACAAACATTCCAGTCAGTGCCAGAGATTGCTAAATATAGCGGCTTAAACCCCTTGGGCAGTTTGAGCTCTAATGAGAAGGTTGATTTTTTAAAGCGTATTGATATGCTGGCTAGAAAAGAGCCAAAAGTAAAGCAAGTTAGCGCTTCTATTTCTGGCGCCTATTCTGAAGTGCTAATTGCCTCTAGTGATGGTGTATATCAAAAAGACTATCGCCCTATGGTTCGCGTTAGTGTTAGTGTTATTGTTGAGCATGACGGGCGCATTGAATCTGCTTCAAGTGGTGGTGGTGGTCGTTATGATTATCGTTATTTTATTGATCATAATCTAGATGAAATTTATGTAGCAGAGGCTATTAGACAGGCTTTAGTTGCATTAGAGGCTAAGGGTGCGCCAGCTGGCAATATGCCAGTTATTTTAGGGCCTGGCTGGCCTGGCGTGTTATTGCATGAAGCTATTGGTCACGGCCTAGAAGGGGATTTTAACCGTAAAGGCTCCTCTGTTTTCTCAGATAGAATTGGTGAAAAGGTAGCCAGCAGTAAGTGCACAATTGTTGATAACGGCACTTTGGCTAATCGACGTGGCAGCCTAACCATTGATGATGAAGGTGTATCAACCAAGAACACCACCTTGATTGAAAATGGCATTCTTAAGGGGTATTTGTTTGACAAGATGAATGCCAGATTAATGGGTGTCGAGTCAACTGGTAATGGCCGTCGAGAGTCATATGCACACATACCTATGCCTAGAATGACAAACACTTACATGCTTAATGGGAAAGACTCTTTAGATGAGATGATCTTGTCAGTAGATGACGGCATTTATGCGGTAAATTTTGATGGTGGTCAGGTTGATATCACTTCAGGAAAATTTGTATTTAGTGCAAATGAAGCTTATTTGATTAAGAATGGCAAAATCTCTCATCCAGTTAAAGGTGCCACACTGATTGGTGCTGGCGATGAAGTGTTGAAAAAGATCTCAATGGTTGCTAACGATTTAAAGCTTGACGGTGGTATTGGTATTTGCGGTAAAGATGGCCAGTCTGTACCAGTTGGTGTTGGTCAACCAAGCCTTAAGATTGACGAGCTAACCGTAGGCGGAACACAACTAAACACCTAAAATAAACCGCTGAATGTATTTGTTGTTATCTATAGATTCTCCTTCTAAAATAGATATAATGTTTAGATTGAAATTTAAAAGTTGGAGAGTTGGGTGTTAGAGAACTATCTACCTATTGTTGTGTTTATTATGCTTGGCCTTGGCTTTGGTGCAGGACCGATGTTAATCGGTTATTTGCTTGGTCCGAGCAACCCCAACGAAGAGAAAAGCTCTCAGTTCGAATGTGGCTTTCCGCCATTTGAAGATTCACGCATGTATTTCAATGTTCGTTACTATTTAGTGGCAATTCTATTTATTTTGTTCGATTTAGAAGTTGCTTTTGTTTTTCCATGGGCGGTAGTTCAATCAGACTTAGGCTGGTTTGGCTTTATCGCAATGAGTATTTTCTTATTCTTGCTAGTTGTTGGCTTTATCTACGAGTGGAAGAATGGCGCACTGGAGTGGGAATAAATCATGGCTATTGAAGGATTAATGAAAGAAGGTTTTATTACCACTTCGCTTGATAGTGTTATCAACTGGGCTAGAACAGGTTCGTTATGGCCAATGACATTTGGTCTAGCTTGTTGTGCAGTAGAGATGATGGAGGCAGGCTCTTCACGTTATGATCTTGACCGTTTTGGCATTGTATTTAGACCAACACCTAGACAATCAGATTTGATGATTGTCGCCGGTACTTTAACCAATAAAATGGCGCCCGCTTTACGAAAAGTATACGATCAAATGCCAGATCCTAAATGGGTAATCTCAATGGGTTCATGTGCGAATGGCGGTGGTTATTATCATTATTCCTATGCTGTAGTGCGTGGTTGTGATCGCATTGTTCCAGTTGATGTTTATGTGCCTGGATGTCCACCAACAGCAGAAGCGCTGCTTTACGGCATTATGCAATTGCAGGATAAAATCCGCCGTACTAACACCATTGCTCGTACCTAGACTATGCAAAAATTATTAGAACAATTAGAAGAAATTTTTGATGCTAGCAGTATAGCTTCATCTTATGGTGAGCTGACATTAACCGTTGCTAGTGAGGATATCATTAGCACTTGCTTAAAATTACGTGATAAGCTAGCATTCGATACGCTTATTGATTTGTGTGGTGTTGACTATTTAACTTACGGCCAATCTGAATGGGTTGGTGATGCAAGTAATTCTGGATATTCTAGAGGTCGAAGTGCACAAGGCGGTGAAGATAGGCATCAGCAGCGTTTTGCAGTTGTTTACCATCTGCTTTCTGTCAGTAAAAATTACCGTATTCGCGTTAAAGCTTTTGTTGATGAAGCTGAGCCAATTATTAAATCAGTAACAAATATCTGGACGTCAGCTGATTGGTATGAGCGCGAAGCCTTTGATTTAATGGGAATTTTATTTGAAAACCACACAGACCTACGTCGAATTTTGACAGATTATGGTTTTGTTGGGCACCCACTGCGTAAAGACTTCCCAATGATTGGCGAAGTGGAAATGCGCTACGATGAAGATCTTGGCCGTGTTGTTTACGAAAAAGTGAGTATCGAGCCAAACATTAGTGTACCCAAGGTAATTAGGAAATAAAGATGGCAGAAATTCGTAACTATACGCTTAACTTTGGTCCGCAACACCCTGCGGCTCATGGTGTATTGCGCCTAATTCTAGAAATTGACGGCGAGGTGATTGAGCGTGCTGATCCGCATATCGGTCTATTGCATCGTGGCACTGAAAAACTTGTAGAGTCAAAGCCATACAATCACTCGATTGGCTATATGGACCGATTAGACTATGTTTCAATGATGAGTAATGAACATGCTTATGTAATGGCAATTGAGACAATGCTTGAACTGGAAGTTCCTGAACGTGCACAATACATCCGCGTCATGTTTGATGAAATAACGCGTATCTTGAATCATCTTATGTGGCTGGGAACACACGCATTAGATGTGGGAGCGATGAGTATTTTCTTATATGCATTCCGAGAGCGTGAAAAGCTAATTGACTGTTATGAAGCAGTATCAGGATCGCGCATGCATGCGACTTATTATCGTCCAGGCGGCGTTTATCGCGATTTACCAGATAACATGCCAAAATATTTAAAAACAGATACTCGTACCGATAAAGAAATAGAGGTGATGAATAAAAATCGTCAAGGCTCATTACTAGACTTTATTGAAGATTTTGTTAAAGAATTCCCTCGCCATGTTAAGCAATACGACGATCTATTGACAGAAAATAGAATTTGGAAGCAGCGCCTAGTTAATATTGGCATTGTTTCTGCTAAGCGTGCCAAACAATTAGGCTTTACCGGCCCAATGTTGCGTGGATCTGGTGTTGCGTGGGATCTTAGAAAAAATCAACCATACGCAGTTTATGATCAATTAGAGTTTGATATTCCAATTGGTGTAACTGGCGATAGCTATGATCGTTATTTGGTGCGCATGGAAGAGATGCGCCAATCAAATAAGATTATCGGCCAATGTGTGACTTGGCTTAAGGCCAATCCTGGTCCGGTGATGAGTGATGATAAAAAAGTAGCACCACCTAAACGTATTGACATGAAAGACGACATGGAATCACTCATTCATCATTTCAAGCTATTTACGGAAGGCTATTCATTGCCAGAGGGTGAGGTGTATAGAGCTGTTGAGCACCCTAAAGGTGAATTTGGAATTTATTTAATTTCAGACGGCGCTAATAAACCATATAGAGTTAAGATTAGAGCGCCAGGTTTTGCCCATTTAGCCTCAATGAATGAAATGACTAAAGGGCACATGTTGTCCGACGTAGTGACCATTATTGGTACACAAGATATTGTATTTGGTGAGATTGACAGATAAAAAAATGATTTCAGATAACGCAAAAAAACAAATTAATAGCTGGATTGAAAAATATCCACAGGGTAAGCAGAGTTCTGCTGTCATGGAAGCTTTAAAGGTTGTTCAGGCAGAAAATAACAATCAGCTTAATCATGATTTAATTCAGGCAGTTGCTGATTATTTAGATATGCCAGGTATTGCTGCAGCAGAAGTGGCTACTTTTTATGAAAATTATAATCATAAGCCAGTTGGTAAGCACATCATACGTTTTTGCCACAACATTTCATGTATGTTGACAGGCGCTGATGATTTAATTTCTCATCTTGAGGCTAAGCTAGGCGTTAAGACCGGTGAAGTGACCGAAGATGGACTGATCAGCGTTAAAAAAGTAGAGTGTTTAGGCGCATGTGTAGGTGCGCCAATGTTTCAAATTGGCGACCAATATTACGAAAATTTAACCACTGATAAAGTTGATGAAATTGTGGACGGTTTAAAATGAATGAAGTTTGTTTTAAAAATATAGACAAAGATCAATGTTGGTCATTAGCGAATTACGAGGCGAGTGGTGGTTATAGCGTATGGCGCAAAATTCTAAAAGGCGAATACACACCTGAGCAAATTATAGCTGAATTAAAAACATCAGGCCTAAGAGGGCGTGGTGGCGCAGGCTTTCCAACAGGGCTTAAGTGGAGCTTTATGCCACGCAATGCGCCAGGTCAAAAATACATTGTTTGTAATTCTGATGAAGGCGAACCAGGTACTTGTAAAGATAGGGACATTCTACGGTTCAACCCGCATGCAGTGATTGAAGGTATGGCGATTGGTAGTTTTGTTATGAATGCAACGGTTGGTTACAACTATATTCGTGGTGAATTTATAGAGCCATTTAATCGTTTTGAAGGCGCTTTAAAAGAGGCTTATGAAGCAGGGTTGCTAGGCAAAGGTATTAATGACTCAGATATTGATTTTGATCTATATTCTCATTTAGGTGCGGGTGCTTATATTTGTGGTGAAGAAACTGCATTATTAGAATCTATTGAAGGCAAAAAAGGCCAGCCAAGATTTAAGCCGCCATTTCCAGCAAACGTAGGCTTGTATGGCAAGCCTACGACTATTAACAACACTGAGAGTTTTGCTTCAGTGCCTGATATCATGCTAAATGGCGGTCAATGGTTTGCCGATCTTGGTGTGGCAAATTCGGGTGGTACCAAACTGTTTTCAGTATCCGGCCACGTAACTAGTCCAGCGAACTTTGAAGTATCAATGGGTATGCCGTTTAAAGAATTATTAGAGCTTGCTGGTGGTATGCGTAATGGCGCTAAATTAAAGGCCGTTATTCCGGGTGGCTCTTCAACGCCAGTATTAACAGCAGAAGTTGCTATGGCTATGACCATGGATTATGACGGTATTGATAAAGCAGGCTCTATGCTAGGTGCAGGCTCAGTAATTATCATGGATGATTCGACTTGTATGGTAGAGGCGTTAACACGTTTGGCTCATTTTTATTACGATGAATCTTGCGGGCAATGTACGCCATGTCGTGAAGGAACGGGTTGGTTATATCGAGTTTTGAAGCGCATTATGGATGGCCAAGGCAAAGCTGACGATATTGATTTATTATTAGGTGTGCAAGAAAAAATTATGGGCAATACGATTTGCGCATTAGGCGATGCAGCAGCAATGCCAGTTGAAAGTTTCTTAAGAAATTTCCGTGAAGAGTTTGAATACTACATTGAGCATGGAAAAAGCATGGTGAAAGGATGATAGTAGAGATTGAAATTGACGGAAAACTAATTAACGCCAACACGGGTGAAATGGTTATTGCTGTTACCGATAGAGAAGGAATTAGCGTTCCAAGATTTTGTTACCATAAAAAATTATCAATCTCGGCTTCTTGTCGTATGTGTCTAGTTGATGTAGAGGGTGCGCCAAAGCCCCAACCAGCATGTTCAACGCCAGTTGCTGAAGGTATGAAAATCCACACTCAAAATGAAAAGGCCATTGCTTCACAAAAAGCAGTGATGGAATTTTTGCTTATTAATCATCCGTTAGATTGTCCAATTTGCGACCAGGGTGGCGAGTGTGAACTACAAGATGTGGCGATAGAATACGGCTCTGATGTTTCTCGTTTCAGTGAGGGTAAGCGTATTGTTGCCCCAAGCGATATCGGACCACTTATTCAAACGGACATGACTCGCTGTATTCACTGTACGCGATGTGTACGTTTTGGCAGCGAGATTGCTGGCATCATGGAAATGGGCGCTACTGGTCGTGGTGAAGAATTAAAAATTGAGCCATTTTTAGCAGAAGGTATTACTTCTGAACTTTCTGGAAATATGATCGATGTATGTCCTGTGGGCGCTTTAACTTCTAAGCCATTTAGATATGAGTTAAGATCATGGCAAATGAGCTCCGTAGAGAGTATTGCTCGTCATGATTTGGTTGGTTCAAATTTATATGCTCAAACCTATAAAGGTAATGTTAAGCGTGTTGTATCGGGCGATAATGATGCAGTTAACGAAACTTGGATTTCAGATCGAGATCGATTTTCTTATGAAGGATTAACTCATGAGAATAGATTGCTTTCTCCTCAAATTAAAGTAGAGGGTCAATGGAAAGAAGTAGAGTGGGATGTTGCGCTTGATTTTGCCATTAAGGGCTTAAATAACAATATTCTTAATAGTCGTAACCTTGCAAAATTAGGTGGCTTGGCCTCAAATACAGCAACTATTGAAGAATTACATTTAATGCAAAAACTGTTGCGAGAGATAGGCTGTGAAAATATTGACCATCGTTTGAATGTCAAGGATTTAAATAACACCATACATCTAAAGTCTACGATCAAGTTAATCGAACTTGAGACTATTGATCAAGCACTTGTTATTGGTGCAAATCTACGTTTAGAGCAACCAATGATTAACCACAGATTGCGTAAGGCGCAATTATCTGGTGCTAATATAACAACATTAAACGTCAAGGATTTCAACTTCAATTATAAAGTTGATAGTCATATTACGTCGCCAAATGAAATTGCCAATACATTGGCTGGCGTGTTAAAAGCCCTGATAGACAAGACGAAGCAAGAGTTGCCTGAATATTTGTCAGAAGTCATGCCAAGCGAGCAATCTGTTGCGATGGCAAACAATTTACTAGAGGCTAACAATTCAGTGTTAATATTGGGTGAGCATTTAATTAATAATGCACAGGCCAGTAGTATTTCAAACCTAACAGCTGAAATCGCCAAATTAACAAACAGCTCAACTTTAAATTTGACAGCTACTGCTAATTCACTCGGCGCTCAGCTGGTTAACTTTATGCCAAATAGTAAAGGCATGAATACGAATGAAATGCTTGATGCTGATATGCGTGCATTTATATTATTAGATGTTTATCCTGAGTATGACTTCCATCATTCAGCAACTGCATTAAATGCTTTATCGAGTGATGATATGTTTGTCATTTCGTTAAATAGTTTTGGCAGTGAATTAATCTCCCAATATTCTGATGTTATGCTGCCAATGGCAGCTATGTTTGAAACGTCAGGAACCCACATGAATATTAATGGCAAGGCACAATCATTCCGCGCTTCAGTAGGCGCACCTGGTGAAGCTAAGCCAGCCTGGAAAATATTGAAAGTGTTAGCTGATTTGTTAGAATTGCCAGGTTTTCATTACGAAAATTCAGCTCAAGTTATGAGTGAAGTTGCTCACCAATCAACCCAGACTCATGAATATGATACAAGTATTGATTTAAGCAAACAAACAGCAATGCTTGAAACCATATGGATGCACTCTCCATATCAGTCGGATGTATTGCTAAGACACGCTAAATCACTCAGTGCTAGTCAAATTGGGCATATGAATACAGCCTCAATGAATGCATCAACAGCACAGGCTTTGTCATTGAATAATAAAGACACTTATCTGGGTGTTCCAGTTGAAATAGATAGTATCATGGCAGATCAATGTGTGTTTGTTAATAGCAATCAAGCTACCAACACAGGAGGCTTGCAATGATGGCATTATGGCAATCTTTTGTATTGGGTGTGCATGAGCTGATACCATGGCTTGATGGTAATGTTGCCACCATTATTATTATCTTAATCAAAGCAATGGCACTAATTATGCCATTACTATTAACAGTTGCCTACTTTACCTATATTGAGCGTAAAGTGATCGGTTACATGCAGCTTAGAATCGGACCGAACCGGGTTGGACCTAAAGGCTGGTTGCAGCCAATAGCAGATGCATTAAAGCTAATGACCAAGGAAATTATTTTCCCAAGCAAGGCGAATATATATTTATTTTTATTAGCGCCAATTTTGGCGATTGCACCAGCGATTGCAGTGTGGGCAGTTATTCCATTTGATGAAGGTATTTACATTACTAATCTTGATGTAAGTTTATTGTATGTGCTAGCGATTGGTTCAATTGGTGTGTACGGTATTATCTTGGCAGGTTGGGCGTCTAATTCAAAATACCCGTTGTTAGGCGCACTAAGAAGTGCCTCTTTATTGGTATCTTATGAGATTGTTATTGGTTTTGCTTTGGTGACTGTTGTTATGATTGCTGGCAGTGTTAATCTAAATACCATTGTTGCAGGTCAACAAGGCGGCGTTATTAATTGGTACTTTATTCCACTATTCCCAATGATGATCATTTTCTTTATTTCTGCCCTGGTGGAAACCAACCGTGCGCCATTCGATGTTGTTGAAGGAGAGTCAGAAATTGTAGGCGGCACCCATGTTGAGTATTCTGGCATGACATTTGCAGTATTTTTCTTAGCAGAGTACGCCAACATGATCCTAATGGCTGTGTTGGCAGTTATTCTGTTTTTTGGAGGCTGGCATTCGCCATTTGAAGGGCTTGGAATGCTAGAAGCTGCTTTTGCTTGGGTGCCAGGTATTGTTTGGGTATTGGCTAAATCTACCTTCTTTATGTTCTTGTATCTATGGGTAAGGGCAACTTTCCCACGTTTTAGATATGATCAAATTATGCGTTTAAGCTGGAAAGTATTTTTACCAATTACAATTGTCTGGATTTTTGTTGTTGCACTGATGACGCAATTACAAATTGGACCATGGTTTTCATAAAGGAATGATTAAATGTTTAATGGCATAAAAAAAATAGTAAACATACTAACACTGAGTGAATTACGCTCAGGTATGAAGATTACCGCCAAAGAGCTTGTAAACACTAAGATTACTGTCCAATACCCTGAAGAGAAAACACCAATTTCACCAAGGTTTAGAGGATTGCATGCATTGCGTCGCTATCCAAATGGAGAGGAGCGCTGTATTGCATGTAAGTTATGTGAAGCAGTATGTCCAGCAAATGCTATTACCATCGAATCAGAAATGAGAGAGGATGGTACGCGTCGTACAACTCAATACGATATTGATTTATTTAAATGTATTTTTTGCGGATTTTGTGAAGAATCATGCCCAGTTGATGCAATTGTTGAGACACACATTTTTGAATATGCATTCGAGTCAAGAGATGGCAGTATTATGACAAAGGATCGCCTGCTAGAGGTGGGTGATAACAATGAACAGGCTATTAGCAAGGCCAGATCTGAAGATTCAAAATATCGATAAGGATAGAAGTAATGAGCTCTGAACAAATAATTTTTTATATTTTATCATTTTGGTTTATCGCCTCATCACTGGCAATGATTTTTGCTCGTAATGCAGCAAAAGCAGTGCTATTTTTAGTTTTAGGTTTCTTTTCTGCGGCTAGTATTTGGATATTACTAGAGGCTGAATTTTTAGCAATTACACTTATATTAGTTTATGTGGGCGCTGTCATGGTGTTATTTTTGTTTGTGATCAAAATGCTCAATATTGATAAATCAACCATGCGTGCAAAGTTTGCAGAATATTTACCATTGGGGTTGATCGTGGCACTGATTATTATTGCTGAAATGATCTTAGTGCTTGGTAGTGCGCAGTTTGGATTAGAAGTGATGCCATCACCAGCAAGACATGGTGCAGATTATAGCAATATCACAGTGTTGGCGATGCAGCTATATACGACTTATGTTTATCCATTTGAATTAGCAGCAGTGATATTGTTAATTGCCATTATTGCTGCCATTACCTTGGTGCATAAAAAAGAGACAACCCATAAAAAACAAAACGTTTCAGAGCAGGTGAATGTGCGCGCAAAGGATAGAGTCCGTCTTGTGTCAATTGTCTCGCCAACTAAGGAGGAAAAGTAATGGTCAGCTTAAGTGATTACTTAATATTAAGCAGTATTATTTTTTGTATTGGCTTAGCAGGCATCTTTATTAACCGAACCAATATCATTACATTGCTAATGTGTGTGGAGTTAATTTTGGTAGCGGTTAATACCAATTTTATTGCTTTTTCACATTTTTTAGGCAACGAAGCAGGTCAAATATTTGTCTTTTTCATTCTAACTGTTGCAGCAGCAGAAGTTGCAATTGGCCTTGCCATCTTGACATTATTGTTCAGAGTGCGTGGATCGATTGATGTGGATGTTACTAATAGCTTGAAGGGGTAGTCAATGGAACAAATATATTTAATCATTGCCTTAGCACCTTTGGTTGGTGCAATTTTTGCTGGATTTTTAGGCTCGCTATTAGGAAGGATGGCCACTAATGTAGTAACTATTCTAGGCGTGCTGGTATCAACAGTTTTATCCATGTATGTGTTTAATTATCATGTGCTTGAAGGTGGTGATGCGTTCAATGAAAATATTTATACATGGATGCAAATTGGAAATCTAAATATAAGCGTTGGATTTTTGATTGATAATTTAACCTCAGTGATGCTCGTGATTGTTTCGTTTGTGTCTCTAATGGTGCACGTCTACACTATTGGCTATATGCATGATGATCCTGGCTATACTAAATTCTTTAGTTATATTTCACTGTTCACTTTTTCAATGTTTATCTTGGTTATGTCGAATAACTTTATGCAGTTATTCTTCGGCTGGGAAGCGGTAGGCTTAGTATCGTATCTATTGATTGGATTTTGGCATCATAAAGAGAGTGCGGTTGAAGCAAACTTTAAGGCCTTTTTAGTTAACCGTGTGGGTGACTTTGGCTTTTTGCTAGGTATTGCACTAGTGTTAATGTACTTTGGCTCACTAGATTATGCAGAAGTATTTGCTAGTCTAAATAATGTTACTGGTGTAACAATGCTTGATGGCGCTTCAGTGATAACAGTTATTTGTATTTTGTTGTTTATTGGTGCAATGGGTAAATCAGCGCAAGTACCTTTACACGTTTGGCTTCCGGGCTCTATGGAAGGTCCAACACCAATCTCAGCATTGATTCACGCAGCAACAATGGTAACCGCCGGTATCTTTATGGTGTCACGCATGTCACCTATGTTTGAGCTAAGTGAAACAGCACTGATAGTGGTGATGGTAGTGGGTGCCATTACTGCACTATTTATGGGTCTGTTGGGCATCATACAAAATGATATTAAAAAAGTTGTCGCTTATTCAACCCTTTCCCAGCTAGGTTATATGACTGTTGCGCTTGGTGTTAGCGCCTATTCAGCAGCAATCTTTCATTTAATGACACACGCATTCTTTAAGGCGCTGTTATTCTTAGCAGCGGGCTCGGTGATTGTTGCACTGCATCATCAGCAAGATATTCGAAAAATGGGTGGTTTACGCAAAAAAATGCCAATCACTTATTGGACGGCACTAATCGGAACACTAGCATTGATAGGTTTCCCAGGATTTTCAGGCTTCTATTCAAAAGATATGATTATCGAAGCAGTGCATTTCTCAAGCTTGCCATTTTCTGACTGGGTATATGTTGCTGTTATAGCAGGCGTCTTTATTACCGCCTTCTATTCCCTAAGAATGTTTTTCTTAGTATTCCATGGCGAATCAAGAATGGACGAGCATACATCTTCACATGTTAAAGAGTCATCGATAAGTATCACTTTGCCATTGATTGCATTGGCGATTCCTTCATTGGCTATTGGTTATTTCACCATTGACCCAATGTTATTTAATGGCTGGCTAGATGATGCTATTACTGTCGCTGCAAACCATACATCAATGGCAAGCTTAAAGCAAGAATTCCATGGTGCTGGTAGTATGATTCCACATGCGCTACAAACATTACCATTCTGGATGATGGTTGGTGGTATTGCTAGTGCTTGGGTATTGACCTTGTACAGAGCTCAATGGGCCACTTGGATTCAGAAGAAATTTCATCGTACGAATTACGTACTTGAAAGTTTGTATGGATTTGATCGATTCAATGATATTGTTTTTGTTAAGGGTGTTAAGGGCTTAGGGAACTTCCTATGGAAGGTTTCAGATTCCGGCCTTATTGACAAAATAGCTGTTAATGGTAGTGCTAGATTTATTGGCTTTATTGGCTCAGTTATTCGACCAATTCAAACAGGCTATGTTTATCATTACGCGTTTTTCATGATTGTTAGTTTGTTGATTATTTTAACTTGGGTGCTGTTTGCAGGTGAGCGCCCATTACTTGAGCTATAACGATGGATAATTCATTATTAAGTCTACTTATTTGGCTGCCAATTTTTGCTGGTATATTCGTTATATTTATCGGTAATGAGCGTGCAAATACAGCGCGTTGGATTAGTGTTGCCACTTCAATTTTGGTGTTTATCATATCGCTAAGCTTATACACTGAGTTTGATTCAAATACGCATTTGATGCAGTTTGAAGAAAAAACCTCGTGGATTTCTCAATTTAATATCTACTATCATCTAGGTGTTGACGGCATTTCTATGCCATTGATTATCCTCACGACATTCTCAACTATTTTGGTGATTATTGCTGGCTGGGAAGTAATACAAACGCGACCAGCCCACTATATGGCAGCATTCTTAATAATGGAAGGCTTAATTATTGGTGTATTTTCGTCACTTGATGCAATTCTATTTTATGCATTTTGGGAGGCTTCGCTTATTCCAATGTTGTTAATCATTGGTGTTTGGGGTGGTGATAATCGAGTTTATGCCGCTATTAAGTTCTTCTTGTATACATTCTTGGGTTCGGTATTCATGCTGGTTTCGCTAATTTACATGTATAACAAAGGTGGTTCATTTTCAATATTAGCCATGCATGATTTAAGCTTGACAGCAACAGAACAAGCTTGGATATTTTGGGCATTCTTTATGGCATTTGCGGTTAAAGTGCCAATGTTCCCAGTACATACATGGCTGCCAGATGCGCACGTACAAGCGCCTACAGGCGGTTCAGTAATACTAGCAGCCATCATGTTGAAAATGGGTGGCTATGGCTTCTTCCGCTTTTCATTACCAATTACACCTGATGCTTCTTATGAATTTTCAGAAGTTGTTATCATCTTATCGCTAATAGCCATCGTTTATATTGGCTTTGTGGCACTTGTTCAGCGTGATATGAAAAAATTAATTGCGTATTCTTCAATCTCACACATGGGATTTGTAACATTAGGTGTGTTTGCTTTATTTTTAGCTTACAAACCAGGTGCTGCAGAAGCGGCTTTACTTGGTCTTGAAGGTGCAATGGTGCAAATGATTTCACACGGCTTTATTTCAGCAGCTATGTTCTTGGTAGTAGGTGTGTTGTACGATCGATTACATTCTAGAGAAATTTCAACCTATGGCGGTGTGATTAATTCAATGCCTAAATTTACTGGTTTTGCTGTGTTGTTTGCAATGGCCAATGCAGGTTTACCAGGTACATCCGGTTTCGTTGGTGAGTTTATGGTGATTTTAGGCGCTGTTCAGGCAAATATTTGGTACGGTGTATTAGCTGGTAGTACGTTAATTGTTGGTGCTGCTTATACGCTATGGATGGTGAAACGAGTTTTCTGGGGTGCGATTACTAATCCAGATGTTGAAACATTATCAGATATCAATGCTAGAGAATTTAGTATTCTAGCTGTATTGGCAATTGCTGTATTGGCAATGGGGCTTTACCCTCAACCAGTTATCGATGTTATGCATGTAACCATTGAGCATTTATTAAACCAAGCCCTAACTTCTAAACTTTAAGTCTTAGCATTATGAATAATATGTACACATTTGATACATCGACATTATGGGCAGCTTTGCCTGAAATATTTTTATTAAGCGCGATTGTTGTTGTGCTTTTATTAGATTTATTTTTAACCAAGCCATTCAAGCAAGTTACGTACTATTTAACGCAATTAAGCTTATTAATTACGGCAATATTAGCGTTTAACCTAATAGGTGAGCCAAAGACTATTATCTTTAGTGGTTCATTTGTTTTGGATAATATGGCGTCAATATTTAAAGTCTTTATGGCTGGATCAACCATGGTGGCGCTAGTCTACACACGTCACTATTTAACAGAACACAAACTTTTCAGAGGTGAGTATTTTGTTTTAGTATTGCTCTCAATGCTAGGCATGATGGTGATGGTTTCAGGCTATAGTTTGCTAACTTTATACCTTGGTCTAGAGATTCTATCTTTATCTTTATACACATTAATTGCCATTGCACGTGAGCGTGCTGGCGCCATAGAGGCAGCGCTTAAGTATTTTGTATTGGGTGCAATTGCTTCAGGCTTGTTGTTATATGGCATGAGCATGATTTATGGAATTAGTGGTAGTATCAATATTACTGATATAGCGACTTTTGCTGATAACTCAACACTTGCATCGAGAGAGATGCTAATTCTTAATTTTGGCTTGGTATTTTTGGTTATTGGTATTGCTTTCAAACTTGGTGCAGTGCCATTCCACATGTGGGTACCAGATGTTTATCAAGGTGCGCCGACTTCAGTTACCATGTTTTTGTCAACCGTACCTAAAATAGCAGCGGTTGCAATGCTAGTTCGTATTTTGGTTGACGGCATGGGTGCTATGCATGATTACTGGTCAGATCTATTTATGGTTATGGCTTTGTTATCTATTGCACTAGGATCTGTAGTGGCGTTAATGCAAACTAATATTAAGCGCATGCTTGCTTACTCAACCATTTCACACATTGGTTTTATTTTATTAGGATTTGTAACCGGCGTTGTTGAGGGTTATGGTGCGGCTGTATTTTACGTACTAGTTTATATATTGATGAGTATGGCTGCATTTGGCATGATCATTTTATTAAACAAGCAAGGTTTTGAAGCTGACAAAATTTCTGATTTTAAAGGGCTTAGTAAGCACTCACCTTGGTTTGCCTTGATGATGTTGGCTATCATGCTGTCAATGGCAGGCGTACCACCATTTATTGGTTTTTACGCTAAGCTATTCATTCTTCAACAAGTTATTTCTGCAGGATTTATAACCATTGCTGTGATTGCGGTTGTATTTGCAGTTATTAGCTCTTACTATTACCTTCAAGTTGTTAAATCAATGTATTTCGAAGACAGTGATAATGAGATAACAATTACCGCACCAATGGATATGAAGCTTATTCTATCTATTAATGCAGTGCTGATCTTGGTAGTTGGCTTATTCCCAGATTTCTGGATGAAATTATCAATTTCAATATTCTAAATTAAATAACTAAAAATGAAAATACTAATAAGAAACCTACCCCGTACATTATCAGAAACCGGTCTTAAAGAGTTGCTCGAAGAATATGCAGAGGTGCAATCTTGTACTTTGGTGTTAGATAAAAAAAGTGGCGTATCTAAAGGCTTTGCTTTTGTCGAAATCCCAAAAGTTGGTGATGTAAAAATAGCCATACAAAAACTTAATGGTAAAACTATTGACGGCAACAAAATTAGAGTTAAAAAAGCAGAGCCAA
>DTUI01000100.1 GCA_012964205.1 Candidatus Thioglobus sp. | reverse complement strand
GGAAAAATGGTTGATTTTGGCGGCTGGGAAATGCCACTAAACTACGGCTCTCAAATTGAAGAGCATCACCAAGTTCGTACAGATGCAGGTATGTTTGATGTATCACACATGACAACCGTTGATTTTAAAGGTGCCGATGCTAAAGTATTTCTACAAACATTGATCGCTAATGATGTTGCAAAACTAACAACATCAGGTAAAGCTTTATATAGCTGTATGTTGAATGAAAATGGCGGTGTAGTTGATGATTTAATTGTTTATTATCTAAGTGATGAAGATTATCGCATGGTGATTAATGCCGGCACTACGGAAAAAGACATTGCCTGGATTAATGCAAAAGCTGAAGATTTTGATGTGACTGTAGAGCCTAAATTTGATTTGGCTATGATTGCCGTTCAAGGGCCTAATGCTCGTGCCAAAGTATTTGAAGCAATGCCTGGTGTTGAAGAGGTGGCGGGCGAACTCAAGCCATTTAATGCTGCTAGCTTGGGCGGGTTGTTTATCGCTCGTACTGGTTATACGGGCGAGGACGGATTTGAGATTATGCTGCCTGAAAAGTCAGCTGAATTTACTTGGAAAATGTTATTAGAAGCAGGTGTTAAGCCATGTGGTTTGGGTGCGCGCGACACACTTCGTTTGGAAGCAGGTATGAGCTTATACGGTTCTGAAATGAATGATGAAGTGTCACCACTTGAGGCAGCACTTACTTGGACAGTAGATCTTAACAACGAAGATCGACGCTTTATTGGTCGTGATGCATTAGAAGCTCTTAAAGGTAATGGTGTTAAGAAAACTATTGTGGGCTTGGTGCTTGATGGTAAAGGGGTGATTCGCGATCATCAAAAAGTTGTTACCAGTTTGGGTGATGGTGAAGTGACGTCGGGTAGTTTTTCACCAACTATGGGTAAAGCTATCGCCTTGGCAAGTGTGCCAATGGGTGCAACAGGATCGTGTGAAATTGAGATGCGAAATAAACTAGTTTCGGCTAAAATAGTCAAACCGCCATTTGTAAGAAATGGCAAAGTATTGGTTTAAGGTAGATTTAGAAAAATATGATGGAAATTTGGTCAATCAAAATGACTTAATTTTTGTAAATCTAACGTAGTTAGAATAATAAAAGACAAAGTAAGAAGGAGAAAGGTATGAGCGAAGTAAGAGATGACAGACAATATACAGAGACCCATGAGTGGATTTTGGACAATGGTGATGGTACATTTACAATGGGCGTTACAGATCATGCACAAGCCTTATTAGGCGACATGGTATTTGTTGAAGTGCCAAGTGTTGGTGATGAAGCCTCTCATGAAGATGAATTTTGTGTAGTTGAATCAGTGAAAGCTGCCAGTGGTGTTTATGCCCCTGCAGATCTTGAAGTGATCGAAGCTAATGAAGCATTGGACGATGAGCCAGAGTTAGTAAACTCAAGTTGTTATGATGATGGTTGGCTGGTTAAGTTTAAAGCTGACAACATCGAAGACTTAATGTCTGCAGAAGATTACGCTGAAACTCTAGACTAAGCCCCAAACTTTGGTTAATTCACTGGTTGCCTACAAGGGCAAACCTGCACGCATTGTTAGTGTTACCACGCACAAATTCGATTTAGAGTTTGTCGATGGATCAACACGTAAAGTCAGAGAAAAAGACTTCCGATTTATTCACCCTGAATTTACCCAGGTGAGTGAATCTTGTGCGCACGCAGATATGGAGATTCTGGAAGATTTTCAAGAAGAGACGTTGGCGCTACAAGAGATTACTGAGTGGTTATTTGACGAATATACTGCTAAAACTGCTTGGTGTACTTGTTTATTAGTAGAAGATGGCCTGCATTTTTATTGGCAAAAAGATCAAGTATTTGTACGACCAACTGCACAAGTTCAAGGCATTTTAGATAAGCGTAATGCAGAACAGATAGCTGCTGAAAGTTTGCAGCATTGTATTGATAATCTTAACAATAATACCTTTGATGAACAAGATATTCCATTCTTGCAAGAGGTGGCTAAAGTTGCACTTAATCAATCAAAACACGCCAAAATTTTAGACCATGTTGGTGTGGAAAATAATGAAGAAGCGGCTTATAAATTCTTGCTTAAAATTAATTATTTCACCGATAGTTTTAATCCATATCCAGCGCGATTCTCTATTCCAGAGGATGAAGAGATAGAGGTTAGCTTGAGAGAAATTGAGCGTGTTGACCTCACTCACATGAATGCTTACGCGATTGACAATGAAGGTTCAAATGATGCTGATGATGCAATTAGCGTTGATGGCGATCGTCTTTGGATTCACATTGCAGATGTATCAGTGATTGTTGATTCAGGCTCTGAGCTTGACGAATATGCACGAGAGCGAGGCTCCAACTTATATCTGCCAGAGCAAATTATTCACATGTTGCCAACTTCAATTACTAAAGCATTAGCACTTGGTGAGACGCAAACTTCACCAGCTTTGTCGATTGGTCTTAATATGAGCGAAGGCATTATTAGTAATATAGAAGTGGTTCATAGTACGATAAAAGTTATTAATACTACCTATGAGGCAGTAGATAAAGAATTACTAGATAATAGCAATGCAGACTTCATTAACATTCAGACTTTTATTGATCAGCATAAGGCCTTTCGTGCAAAAAGTGGCTCTATCAGCCTTAACTTGCCAAATGTAGATGTTCGATTTATTGATGAAAAAGTACAAATCGAGCCGCAAAAAACCAGTCCTAGTCGTGATTTTGTAGCAGAAGTTATGGTCACTGCTGGTCGTACGATTTCGCAATATGCGCAAGAAAATGACATTGTCATGCCTTATGCTTTGCAAGATGAAGGTGATTTCCCACAAGAAGTGCTAGACAAAAAAGAAAATCTAAGTACGGCTGAATCATTCAAAGCGATTAAATTCTTTAAGCGCTCTGCTACTTCAATTAAGCCATTACCGCATTATGGCCTTGGACTAGATTCATACTTAAGAATCACCAGTCCACTACGACGTTATTATGATTTATTGGCACACCAACAATTGTCTAATTTTATTGCTGGCAAGCCAACGCTAGACAAAGCCCGCGTTAAAGAAATTATCGGTATTAACAATAACGCTTTAGCCAGTGTTGGTCGCGTTACTCGTTTTAGTAATGACCATTACAAGTGCTTATTTCTAAAACAAAACGTAGGATGGAAGGGCGAGGGCGTGGTGGTCGATATTCGTGGCGACAAGGCTTTATTTATGATTCCTGAAGTAGGGCTAATGACGCAAATTAAGTTTAAAGAAGATCAGATTCCTAAGCCGGATGAAAAGATTATGCTTAAGGTTACGCGTGTTGATATGATGGAAAGATCAGCTAATTTCAAGCCTGCTTAATTTATCTGTAATCTCAATAGCATTGCCTTGCGATTGTGACCAATCTCCTAAAACATAACGTGTAAATGTCTGCTCAACATGAGTGTTGAGTCGATGTGTATGACCATGAATGAGATCAGCACCCGGGTATTTTTTCATTAGCTTATTTACCGCCACAGGGTTAACATCCATAATTTCACTCGATTTATTTTGCTGGGCTTCAATGCTTTTTTTGCGTAATTGACCGCTAAACTTGAGTCGCCATTTTTTCGGTAAGCGTACAAAAATAGCCTTAGTGATTGGATGTTGCAAGATTGATTTCATCTGTTGGTACGATTCATCATCTGTGCATAGTTCATCACCATGGGTTAAGACATATTGCTGATCATTGGTTTCTAGCAAATAAGGTGAATCAATTAGCTTACAACCTGTTTGACGAGAAAATTCCTTTGCCAGCAAGAAATCACGATTACCTGTCATTACCAATACTTGAGTTTTGCTGCTGAGTATTTTAAGCAGTGAAACTATTTGCGCATAATGCGGTGCAGACAGATCATCTCCTAGCCAAGTGTTAAACAGATCGCCAAGAATAAATACTTGATCTGCAGACTGCGCTTGTTGACAGAATTTTTCAAACAGTTGATTTTTATCAACCTCATTGTTAACAAGGTGCAAGTCAGCAATAATTAAGATTTGCTGGATGTTGGCAGGGGTCGAATTAAATTGAGACATAAAAAAGCCCGGTATAAAGCCGGGCTAATTATTATTTAATGTAAGCTTTAGTTACAATTACCGCATCATTTGGTACATCGCCATGGCCACCTTTGTTGCCAGTTGCAACTTCGTTGATTTTATCAACCACATCAAAACCATCAACAACCTCACCAAACACACAGTATCCCCATCCATCTTGTCCTGGGTAATCTAGGAATGAATTATCTTTAGTATTAATAAAAAACTGAGAACTAGCAGAATGAGGTGCTGCAGTTCTAGCCATAGATAGAGTATATTTAGAATTTTTTAAGCCGTTTTTAGCTTCATTTTCAATTTCAGCGTTAGTTGGCTTTTGACTCATATCTTCGTTAAATCCACCACCTTGAATCATGAAGTTTTTAATCACACGGTGAAAAATAGTGTCATCAAAAAAACCTGATTCAATATAGTCAGTAAAGTTTTTAGCACTGATTGGCGCCTTGTCAGCATCAACTGAAATATGAATGTCGCCCATGTTTGTTTCAAAAATAATCATTGTTCTCTCGTCCGTGTGAATAAAAATACAAATTATACTTAAAACTCCCTTTCATAAATACGCTCGTTGGCGTATAATTGCCCCTTTTTATGAATTCACATTTAGGATTTATTATGTACGCAGTTTTTAAAACAGGTGGTCAACAGTTTAGAGTAACCGAAGGCACAACGCTTAAGGTAGAAAAATTAGAAGTTGAGCCAGGTAAAACAATTACCTTTGAAGAGGTGTTGATGGTTGCTGATGGTGATAACGTTCAAGTTGGCGCACCTTTGGTTGCTAAAGCAACAGTTGAAGCAAAAGTTATTTCACAAGGCAAAGGAAAGAAAGTTACAATCATAAAATTCCGTCGTCGTAAGCACTCTATGAAGACACAAGGTCACAGACAGCTTTACACTGAAATTGAAATTACAAAAATTAAGGCATAGGAGAATAACCCATGGCACATAAAAAAGCAGGCGGTAGTACTAATAACGGACGCGACTCCCAATCGAAACGTCTAGGCGTTAAAAGATATGGTGGTCAAGTAGTTTTAGCAGGTAACATTTTAGTTCGTCAAAGAGGCACTAAAGTTCATCCTGGTACTAACGTACGTAAAGGTAAGGACGACACATTATTTGCTACAGCAGATGGTAAAGTTGTTTTTGCTAAAAAAGGTAAATTCATGCGTCAAACGGTTTCAATCGAAGCTGTATAGTTTGTTGTTAAGAATTATCTAAAAAGCGCCTTCCGGGCGCTTTTTTTATGGATAAAATAAACTCATATTAATTAAACAAATACTTATGAAATACGCAATCATTTTTCCAGGTCAAGGCTCTCAATCCCTTGG
>DTUI01000099.1 GCA_012964205.1 Candidatus Thioglobus sp. | reverse complement strand
TCACTTGGTGTTTGGCAGTTAAAGCCACCTAAAAATGGCGAACAAAAAATGGGCATTGTGCGCTCAACTTTTTTAATTGATCCGCAAGGCAATATCATCAAGCATTGGGATGCAGTAAAAGTATCTGGTCATGTTGATGAAGTGTTGAGCGCAGTTGCATCACTATGAGCAATGTAGATTTTAATGAGGTTGATAAGTTTGCTGCACTAGCGTCACGCTGGTGGGATAAAAATTCAGAATTTAAGCCGCTTCATGATATCAACCCATTACGCCTAAATTATATTAAAGAGCGTTGTGATAATTCTTTAAGTGGAAAAAAAATTCTTGATGTTGGCTGTGGTGGTGGCATATTAAGCGAAGCGATGGCCGCTGAAGGTGCCGATGTAACCGGTATCGATATGGCAGAAGCTGGACTAGAGGTTGCCAAGCTTCATTTGCTTGAATCGGGCTATCAGGTTGATTATCAAAAAATACCAGTTGAAGAGCTTGCTGAAACTCATGCAGGGAAGTTTGATGTGGTTACTTGCCTAGAAATGCTAGAGCATGTACCTGATCCAAGCTCTATTATTAAAGCTTGCGCTAAATTGGTCAAACCTGGTGGACATATTTTCTTATCCACCATTAATCGAAATGCCAAATCTTATTTATTTGCCATTATTGGTGCTGAGTATATTTTAAAACTACTACCTCAAGGCACTCACGATTGGGATAAATTCATCCAACCAAGTGAAATGGATGAATGGGCAAGGGATTCTAACATGACACTCAAAGGTATGATCGGCATGACTTACAACCCCTTCACCAAAGTGTACAAACTAGAGGATGACGTTAGTGTGAACTATCTTTGTCATTATTTAAAATAATTGATCTAAATCATTAATATCTTCAATAAATCATAGTAAACTTTAAGCTAAATATTGCCTAAGTTACTGTAATGAGAAAAATATTAATTGCAACATTAATGACATTAAGCACCACCTTACACGCCCTATCACCCAATGAAATGTTAGTTGTGATTGGTGCGGTTAAATTCTACAATGAAAATTGTGGTGGACTTACCCAAACTGGCATCAAAAAAATGAATAACTCTCTTGAGCATTTTGACATGGACAACACCCCGGTTGCTGTTTTAGAGAGAAGTAGAATGGCCTTTTCAGGCTACCAAACTGCTAATAAATTCGGATGTCTTGGTACTAAAAATGCAGCCAACAAGGCTGGCTATGGAAAATATATCAACTAAAACGTTGTATTGTATTCGCCTGACTCTGATTCCTGCTCTGCACCTAACTCTAGTACTACAAATGCAACTGCATTAAATTTTTCGTCTGACAAGCTGAGATGTGCGTGCTTGATATTTTTACCTACTAAATGTAAGCGTAACTTCTCACTAGGAATAAAATAAGGCTTGCCGCTATCATTATTACGAATGGTTAAATCTTGAAAACTTACCGTCCTGCCAATACCCGTTCCAAGTGCTTTTGCAAAAGCCTCTTTAGCAGCAAAACGTTTTGCACAGTATGAGGCACTATCACCCTTATTGGCAAATAATTGTCGCTCATGATCAGACAATACTCGATTAATAAAGCCTTGTTTATTTTTACTTAAAATATGCTCAACGCGCTCAATGTTAATAATATCTGTACCAATACCGTAAATCATTTATAAACCCTCTAAAGTATTCAACCTTACTTTCAACATCAAGTCTTTCATTTCTCGAGTTGCTTGTGCAAGTCCTACAAAGAGAGCTCTAGCAACAATAGAATGACCGATATTCAACTCAACAATTTCAGGTAGTTGTGCGATAGCCGTGGTATTTTCCATGGTCAATCCATGACCCGCATTAACCTGCAAGCCAATAGAGTGGGCATAAGTTGTCATCGCTTTAATGCGTTCAAATTCTTGTATTTGTTCTTCACCGAAGGTGTCAGCATAATGACCAGTATGCAGCTCAATCACCGGCACACCGCACTGCTTAGCCGCATCAATCTGGTCTTTTTGTGCATCGATAAATAAAGAAACAGTAATGTTAGCTGCTGCCAATCTTGCACATACATCTGTCATACGTGGAATTTGGCCTGCAACATCTAGCCCGCCTTCAGTGGTAAGTTCTTCACGCTTCTCAGGAACCAGACAACAATCTTCGGGTTTAATTTTTTCAGCAATGGCTATCATTTCATCAGTCGTTGCCATTTCTAAATTCATTTTAGTGGTGAGTTTTTGGCGTAGAATTTCTACATCAGTATCCTGGATGTGACGCCTATCTTCGCGCAAATGAAGTGTGATGCTATCAGCACCGGACTGCTCACACAATAAAGCCCCTTCTATTGGAGATGGATAGTTTGTACCTCGCGCTTGGCGAATGGTCGCTATGTGATCAATGTTGACGCCTAAATAAATACTCATAATGTGTTATTTGCTAAAAAATAAGGATCGACTTTGTAGGGGTTTATCACCCAACAAAGGCTTTAATCTTTGTCTATTTAAATCTCTACATGCCCTTAATTGCTGTGGATTTGGCATGTTTTTTATATCATCAGCTAGTAGCTGGTTGATTAAATTTCCTGATATTTTACCTGTAACACTTGCGATAAATCCGCCCTGATGTTGATATTCGTACATCAGTTCTGTATTTATCTCATTACCAATTATGTCGTAAGATAAATCAACCCCATAACCAAGCTCTTGTAATAAATTATTTTCAAATAAGCGTAACAACCAGTGATGAGAGGTTGGATCAACTTCAGTTAATTGACTAATAAAATCTTTATACATGACAAACAATTCATCATAAGGGTCTTGTTCTTGTAACAATCTAGAAATAAGCTCGTTGACATACATGCCAAAAATCAAGCTATCACCCTGTAAGCGTCTTGGTACATCGTCAACTTCCCAGCTATTTAAGCCTTTCAAATCTCCCCTTCCACTATAAGAAATCTTCAACTGCTGAAAAGATTGAATGGATGTTTTAGACTTGCGCAGACTACGACCAACTAGGCGTATCTTGCCATGATCAAGAGTAAAGAAATCTAACAATAATGAGGACTCTTTAAAAGCCCTACGATGTATTAAAAAAGCTGACGCAAGGTCAACTTTAGTCATATCCTAGAGAGGCTAATGAACGCTTAGAATCTGACCAACCGGTAGACACTTTAACCCAAAGTCGTAAGAATACTTTACGCTCTAGAAAGCCTTCGATACTATGCCTAGCTTCAGTACCAATTACTTTAAGCATTTCACCTTTGTTACCGATAACGATATTCTTTTGTGATTCTTTCTCCACAAATATACGAGCAGCGATTCTTTGCATCTTACCATCTAGTTCGTACTGTTCAATCTCTACGGTTAGTTCGTAAGGTAATTCATCATCTAAATGACGCATTAGCTTTTCACGAATAAACTCAGCCACAATAAACTTCTCAGAACGGTCAGTGACGTAATCTGCATCAAAAATAAGACCTTGTTTAGGTAAGTATTTAAGTATCAATTTTTTCAAATTAACGGTATCACGTTTTTTAAATGCAGACAATGGAAACAAATCAGTTGGTTGATATTTTTCAGAAATTTTTTCTAAAAATGGCAATACAGCTTGATACGATACAAGTTTATCAATTTTATTGATGCACAGTATTACTGGTACATCGACTTGAGAGATATGTTCCAAAACACGAGCATCTTCTTTAGTCCATTTTCCTGCCTCAACAAGCCACAAAATCATATCAACATCTCGAATACTAGAGCTTGCTGCACGATTCATATAAGCGTTAATGGCTTTTTTATTTCCAATATGTACGCCTGGTGTATCAACAAATACCATTTGATAATCATCTGTTGTGTCAATAGCATGAATACGATGACGTGTCGTTTGCGGACGATGTGAAGTAATTGAAAGCTTTTGCCCAATTAGTTCATTCACCAAAGTTGATTTACCAACATTTGGACGCCCTACAACAGCAATAAATCCCGCTTGAAATTCCATTATTTATTCTCCTTAAGCTTTTCTAGCAATAATTTTGCACAAGACTGTTCAGCCCTTTTAATGCTTTTAGCATCCTGATCAATTTGAATTTTTTGATCTGCAAGAAAGCAGTTAACCGTAAAAACAGCATTATGATCTTTACCCACGGTTTTAATAAGCTCATATTTCGGTAGTGCATTATTACGCTTTTGCAAATACTCTTGTAGTAATGTCTTTGGATCCTTAAGTGAATCATTAGGATCAATATTATCTAGGAGATCTTTAAACAAATCTAGGATAACCTTATTAATCGTTTCAAAATCAGAGTCAAGCAATATTGCACCAAAGATAGCTTCTACTGCATCTGCCTGAATTGATTCACGGCGATAACCGCCACTCTTTAATTCACCCGATCCTAAAATCAACACATCAGAGAGCTGCAATGCAAGCCCAAACTGGGCAAGTGTTTGCCCTCTAACTAAACGTGAACGAAGACGTGATAACTTACCCTCTTCAACCTGAGTAAAGCGCTTATACAATTCACGAGAGATCACCAAGCCAAGAATACTATCACCTAAAAACTCAAGGCGTTCATTATTTTTCTTACCGACGCTACGATGAGTTAACGCAAGCTTTAGCAAGGATACGTCTTTAAATTGATAGTTGATTTTTTTTTGTAATTTTTCCATCTATAATAAAACAATAATATTTAATCGAAATTTCATATGTTTTGGCAAGAAGACACTAAACAAGAGCATTTTACGCTTCCTGAGAGTATTCAAGAGGTTAGCTTCAAAATCCAATCAAAAATTCTTCCAATGGATCATGGCTTTTTATTGGCGCAAGCACTGATTAAACAACTACCTTGGCTAAAAGATAGTAATGCTGGTATTCATAACATTAGTGTTGCTGATGGTAACGGCTGGATGCAAAAAAAAGATGGTGGCTTTTACTATCCATCAAAACGCTCAAAACTTACTCTACGTATTACTCACGAGCACTTGGAAGATGTTAAAAATTTAGCTGGTAAAACTCTTGATTTGGGCGACTATCAAATTAAAGTGATTAAATTTATTGGCGAAAAACTACTAAGTGATATGCCTGTTTTATTTGCTAAGCAAGTGGCTTGTGAGAGCGGTGCAAGTGAAGAGGACTTTTTACAGCTTTGCTTTAATCAATTATCTGACCTAGGCATTGAAGTTAAAAAAATGATGGCCGGACTAGAAAGCAACATTCAAACGGATGTTAGCACTGTGCATACTCGATCATTAATGGTGGCTGATCTTAAAAAGAATGAATCAATACTACTGCAAGAAAAAGGTCTCGGTGATCATCGCTTGCTAGGCTGTGGCTTGTTTATCCCTCAAAAAGACATTGAAACCATTGACAACTAACCCTTGCATTAGTTTCAATTAAAGCCTACAATTATTAGCATCTATTAAACAACCCCTGGGGAGAGGTTATGCGTTTGATTTTACTAACGATTATATTATTATTTTCAATAAGCACACCTGCCCACGAGCATACCCAACAACAACAAGGTGATTATTTGGGTGCTAAACTTGTTGATGAATTACCAAATTGGTTTAAAGCCACCTTTATGGATTTCTCTGAAGATT
>DTUI01000098.1 GCA_012964205.1 Candidatus Thioglobus sp. | reverse complement strand
AGTGCAGCTAAACCAGAAGTTTGAGCGTTGGCTGTATAAAAATAACCATCTTCTAGCTGATGTAATGTTCTGACTTCTTCAGCAATTTTAAGGCCATTAATGGAGAGTTGGTAATATGCAACATGCGGTTTAAGGGCCAATGCACTGGTAGTAACTAAAGTTGTAAATAATAGTACAGCGCTGAGCTTCATAATACTTTTCCATCCAGGGTGGCGTTGCTACCACTTAGCTTTAATCTACCTTGAGTATACCAATGTATCACCTTAGGAAAGAGTTTGTGCTCCTCGATTAAAACACGTTTAGCTAGAGATTCAACAGTATCATCTATAAGAACCTCTACGCTTGATTGTGCAATAATTGGTCCACCATCTAATTCAGATGTCACAAAATGAACGCTAACACCATGCTCTTTTTCCCCAGCATCAAGCGCACGCTGATGAGTGTTTAATCCTTGAAATTTTGGCAATAGTGACGGGTGAATGTTGATTATTTTTCCCGTATATTTTTGTGTAAATTCGGCAGTCAAAATGCGCATAAATCCAGCTAATATAATAATATCTGGATTATATTGATCTATCAATTGACTTAAGCTTTGATCAAATTCTTCTCTAGAGGAAAATGATTTATGATCAATTGAATGGGTGGGGATGTTAGATTTCTGAGCACGCTGAAGCCCGAAAGCATCTTTATTATTGCTAATAACCGCCTCAATTTTGAGATCAATGATGGATGCATTGTCAATAATAGACTGAAGGTTTGAGCCACTTCCAGAAATTAAGATAACACCTTTCATTTAGATAATAACTTGATTGCCTTCGTTACTGGTGATTTCACCAATCAGCCAGGCGCTCTCACCTTGCTCGTTCATATGCTTGATGGCATCACTGCTTTGATCAGCTGGAACAACTAACACCATGCCAACGCCACAGTTAAAGACGCGGTACATTTCCATGATGTCAATATTGCCATTGTCTTGTAAAAACTGGAAGATTTCTGGCATTGTCCAAGATTTATCATCTAATTTTGCTGCTAAATCATCTGGCAATACTCTAGGGATGTTTTCCAATAATCCGCCACCAGTAATATGAGAAATAGCATGTACTGAATACTTCTCAATTAATGACAACACAGATTTAACGTAAATTTTTGTAGGCTCAATAAGCGCTTGTAGTTGCGCATCTGTTGGTTTAGATTGTTCTAATACTTTACGAATCAGTGAATAGCCATTTGAATGTGGACCTGAAGAGGCTAGGGCAATAATATGATCACCATTAGCTACTTTTGAACCATCAATAACTTTATCTTTGTCAGCAATACCCACACAAAAACCAGCTAAATCGTATTCTTCGCCTTGATACATGCCTGGCATTTCAGCCGTTTCTCCGCCGATTAATGCACAACCTGAAATCTTACAACCTTCACCAATGCCATGAATAACCGAAGTGGCTAATTCAATATTAAGCTTGCCAGTCGCATAATAGTCTAAAAAGAATAGCGGCTCCGCACCTTGTACGATTAAATCATTAACGCACATGGCAACCAAATCAATACCAATGGTATCGTGCTTGTTTAGCATTTCAGCAACTTTAAGTTTAGTGCCAACACCATCAGTGCCTGAAATTAAAACAGGATTTTTATATTTATGAATAGGTAGCTCAAACATGGCACCAAAGCCACCAAGGCCAGCTAATACACCTTCACGCATGGTAGATTTTGCAATGGGCTTGATTTGTTCAATTAAGTCATTACCTTTGGTAATGTCTACGCCTGAGTCTTGGTAAGTCAATGATGACATATGCTTTTTTCCGTATAATAAATTTCTTTGAATTTTGACTTGAGCAGCTAAAAATGAATTATTCCAGTGTGCCAAATGCGCTTTCAATTTTACGCATTATTTTAACAGTACCTGTTGTAATGACTCTGTTAAATCAGCAATATTTTTTAGCATTGGTGTTGTTTTTGGTTGCAGGCATTACAGATGGTTTGGATGGCTGGATTGCCAAGCGCTATTCATTTCAGTCACGACTAGGCTCTATTCTAGATCCAGTTGCAGATAAGCTGCTGCTTGTTAGTAGTTTTATCACCTTGTACGCAATTGGTTTGTTGCCAGCGTGGCTCCTCTTCCTGATTTTTTTACGTGATGTAATGATTGTATCAGGGACGGTTGGTTGTTTTATTGGTACCGGAACATCAAAAGATGAATTACTCTCTCCTTCAAAATTATCAAAAATTAATACAGCGCTTCAAATTGCATTGGTATTATTTTTGGTGGTGATTCAGTTGCATCCTATTCAAGAACAGTGGACGACGATATTTTTTGTAACTGTCGCTACATCAACTGTACTGAGTGGTGCAGACTATGTGTGGATCTGGATTGAAAAAGTCATTTCTCAAGAAAAAAATAAAGATTAATCATGAAACAACTTGGATTGCCAATTTCACTTGATTCAAAGTTACTATTGAGTAATTTTTTTGGCGATAAAAATCAATCATTATTATCATTTATTGAGACGCTGTTTACCGGCAAAGACTCTTCAATTGTATTTATATCTGGCGCAAATTCTAGCGGCAAAACACATGTCTTACAAGGGTGTGCTTTTAAGGCCTTAGACCAAGGTTTAACTGCGATGTATGTTGATGTAAAGCAAGAGCTACCTAATAGATTTTTAAATACGTTGTCCGATTATGATTGGGTTTTTGTTGACAATATTGATCAGCTTGATGTGACTCAGCAGCAAGAGTTGTTTGATCTTTATAATCAAATTAAGGGCACTAGCACCAAGTTGATTGTTTCTGCTTTGGTGCTGCCTGGCGAGTTAGAATTATTGAAAGATTTGAAGACGCGACTATCTTTGGCAGTGATTTTTTCACTAGAACAATTAACAGACATAGAAAAGATTGAATTGATTAAGCTAAAGATGAAAGATAAAAATCTAGATATTGATGAAAAAGTTTATGCTTATTTGTTTAAATATTTTTCTAGAGATCTGACAATGGTTTTATCGGCTCTTGATCGACTTGATCAAGAGTCTTTGCGCCAGAAGAGTGTTATTTCCATTCCTTTTTCTAAGAAAATTTTAGATATTTAAGGCTTTCTTCTAAATTTAAATTTGGCAATTCTTGGCATAAGTTTTGAAAATGGAATGCTATCAAGATTAGGGTAAGTTAGCTTAATTTTATTAGCTAGATTGGAAATATCATCGATTTTATCGCCATTATCTACCCCCATTAGCTCTTGTAAAGCAAGCAGCCCACCCATTTTTATTTTAGATTGTTGGCCGACAGAAAGGTTGTTGGTATTGTGTGTTTTTAAGACGAAATTACTGTTGCTTCTTAGATGCTGATAGATGGATTGACATAAGCTAGAGGCTTTGTGATCTAAGCATGAGCCAAATTCTTTTTCAGCCACGCAGTCTTTAGCGGCAAATTGACAGCCACATCGACCGCTAAGAATTAAATGAGAAAAAGGACAAGTAAAGTGTTCTTGAGCCATAACAATAGACGTTTTGTGTATTTAATAAAGGTTAAGACATTATAATGTAAGCTTTAATTTTGAACAGTTGTAATAACACATGAATTACTTACCTATTTTTATTGATATTAAGCAAAAGCCTTGTCTAGTGGTTGGCGGTGGTGATATTGCCTTTCGAAAAATAACTCTTTTATTGAAGGCCCATGCTCAAATAACCTGTGTTGATCGTTCAGCTTGTCAGAGTGTTAAGTCATTAGCTGACGATGGAAAAATCACCCTAATTGAAAAAGATTTTGAATCAAGCGATGTAAATTCTCAAGTATTAATTATTTCAGCAACTAATGATTCTACGCTAAATGCTCAAGTTTCAACATTAGCGCACGATGCTAACATTCCGGTTAATGTGGTTGATTCGCCAGATTTATGTTCATTTATCATGCCATCAATTGTTGATAGATCGCCAATTGTTATTGCTATTTCTTCTGCAGGTAAGGCGCCAGTTTTGGCGCGCTTAATTCGCGCTAAACTAGAAAGCACCATTCCTAATGCGTATGGAAAGTTAGCAGAATTAGCGGGTAATTTTAGAGAGCAGGTTAAGGCTAAATTTTCTAATATTGAAGATAGGCGTTATTTTTGGGAGCGTGTTTTTTCAGGTATTGTTGCTGAAAAGGTTTTTTCCGGCAAAGCTGACGAAGCAAAAGCGGATATGCAAAAACAACTTGATGATTCGACAGATACCGAGATTGGCGAAGTTTATTTAGTTGGCGGCGGTCCGGGTGATCCAGACTTATTAACATTTAAAGCGCTACGCTTAATGCAGCAAGCGGATGTTATTTTGTATGATCGCTTAGTGTCAGAAGAAGTGATGGAGTTGGTTCGCCGTGATGCAGAGCTTATTTATGTTGGTAAAGAGAGGGATAACCATAGCGTACCTCAAGACGGCATTAATCAATTGTTGGTTGATTTGGCTAAAAAAGGTAGACGCGTATGTCGTCTTAAGGGTGGCGATCCATTTATTTTTGGTCGTGGTGGTGAAGAGATTGAAACTCTGGCTGAAAATGGTATCCCTTTTCAGGTTGTTCCTGGTATTACCGCTGCTTCAGGTTGTTCAACCTATTCAGGCATTCCGTTAACACACCGTGATTATTCGCAGTCTTGTCGATTCGTTACGGGCCATCTAAAAGATGGTAGTATGAATCTGCCATGGGATGAGTTGGCAGTTGAACAGCAAACTATTGTTTTTTATATGGCGTTGAAAGGTGCTCAGCATTTATCAGATAAATTGATTGAGCATGGTATGCGTAGTAATATGCCTGTCGCTCTCATTGAGAAGGGCACAACGCCTGATCATAAAGTATGGACAACAACATTGGGCGAATTGCCAGAAGTTGTGTCAACGCAACCAATCAAAGCACCAACATTAATTATTGTTGGTGAGGTGGTTAAGCTAAGAGAGAAGCTTAATTGGTTTGATGCTGGAAACTAGTATTAAAGTTAGTCTTTAACGCAACAGTCGCTATCTTTAAAGCCAACAGCTTTAAAGAATTTCGCAGCTGGACAAAAACCTGTAAACGCTGATTGAAGCAGGTTAAAGCCAACAAAGAAGGTTAGCCAAAGCCAGTTAACTTCTGCAAACATGTTAGCGTTGTTTAATAAAAGCGACCCCATGATAAATGCACCTGCCATAGCAGATACTGCGTTCGTGATTGTCATTTGATTATTCCTATGTTTGAAAGCTCCCACTTTAACATTATTTAGGTATAATTTCAAATTCTTCGCGGGAGTGGTGGAATTGGTAGACACGCTGGATTTAGGTTCCAGTGTCGCAAGACGTGAGAGTTCGAGTCTCTCCTTCCGCACCAAATTTAATGAATCAGGATGTCTCAGGGCATCCTTTTTTGTGTCTTAAATCCGTTGGTATCAAAGGAATTATAGGTATACCTTGTCTTAATCAAGAGCAATCAATATCCATAAATCTCAGCTATATTGGTATACTTTCTGAAATTGCAATTGGTATACTTTTTTAAAACTAATCTCTCATTTGTGAGTTTTTATGTCTTATTAGTATAAGTGGTTTTTTAAGTATAATTTCAGCTAAAACTAGACTGGTATAAAAAGATCAAGCAGAGG
>DTUI01000097.1 GCA_012964205.1 Candidatus Thioglobus sp. | reverse complement strand
GCCCCGGATTGTGATTCCGGTTGTCGCGGGTTCAAACCCCGTTTCTCGCCCCACATCTATAAGGATTCTTAAATGAGTCCTTATTCTTTGAATACCCATTATGTAACCCACGTGTAACTACACATGAGAGCATAATGGCGTGTATTCAAAAGCTTAACATTGCAATTATTAAGCAAAAAAAGATATAAAACAATCATTAATGTTTCAATAAAAAAAAGCTTATGATTGTAAATACTTGCCTAGTATATTTTTAAAGGAAAATAATTATGACTCACATACCCAAATTAGACCTATTTCTAGAAGTTAATAGGCAGCAGATAAAGGACTTATCACACAAGCTTGGAAAGGAAATAGGCATACTAGATAAGCGTCAAATGAGAGGGTTTAGGCTACTTCTATGTAATATGTACATACAAGGTCAGAGGCAAATTATGCTCTCGCGTAGAAAACTGTCTTTAGGTGGCGATAAATATAATCCACTGGACATTGGTTATAAAGCGATTAACGCTTCTCTTGATGCGTTACATAAAAATGACTACATCATTCAAAAAATAGGCAGTCATAACGAGCACACTATGACCACCATAAAGCCGACTGACAAACTCATGCAGTGGTTTAAAGATGCCGAATGGTCTGATGATAGAATAGATACAAGAGTAGGTTCTTATGTGACTTTACAAGAAACTAGAAAACAAAACAATAATACTGTTTATGTTGATTTTGAAGATACCAAATACTCAAAGTGGTTAGGAGAAAGGATAAAGCAATACAACCAGCTCCTAAACAACTGCAAAATTGTCCTGCCAAATGATGATGAGCTTGAAGATAGAGTTTTTAGTAAATTCACAATTCAACGAAATTTCATTAAACATAAGTCTATTTATGACAATGCGAAATTTACTTTTGGCGGCAGAATGTCAGGACCATGGGTTAATCTATCTTTAGAAGATAGAAGCAAAATTACTATTAATGGAGAACAGACTGTTGAGCTAGAAAGGAATGCCTCAAATTTAAACGCCATGTATCAAGTAGTTACTGGCGCCCCATATCCCCATGATGATGACCCATATCACATAACCGTAGATGGTCGTGTAGTACCTAGACATATTGCTGAGAGCTTTTCTTCTTTTATGCAAGGCAGTAAATCACCTAAAGGAGTAGCTCATTCAGTTATTAATCATTATAAAAGAAAAGCTACAGAGACCAAGAATCCTAAAGAAAATGACATTCAAAAGTATGAAGAGTATGTTGAATTCAAGAAGGATATTAAGCCTACAGACATAGCAAATGCAATCTTAGAGAAGCATCCTAAGGTAGCTAGCTACTACAATAAAGGTAGAGCTTATGGTGACTTTATTGGCTGCTGGGAGTCAGATATAGTCTTTGAGGTGGTAATGGAATTGACCAAACAAGGCATACCTTGTTTAACAATCAATGGCTCTTTTATAGTGCCACTTCAGTATAAAGATTTAGTGGATAGCATTAAAGACACTACACCTTACGTTGACCGAAGAGATATTTCTGAAGTATTGCCCTCTGTGTAATATTAAAAGTTAATTGGGCTTATCACTCTGTTTTTAAAAAAGGCCTTATGGCCTTTTTTTATGGCTACTCTAAAAAAAATATAGATGTCTGCGCTTTTATTTAATTTAAGTGTCAATACCCATTTCTCGCAACATCAAATACGCCTCAAGATCATCACAACCACCAACATGCTTTTTACCTAAAAATATTTGCGGATAGGTTAATTCATTTGGTGCCATAGTCAACATATCGTCATTTGTCCATTTAATCTCATCAACCAAACGAACTTCATATTCAATATCTTCTTCATCAAGCATTGACTTGGCGTTGCTACAATATGAGCAATTAGCCTTTGTCCAAATAATATTTTTCATAACACCTCTTTATGTTTTAAGGTTAAAAATTCGATTTACATCTTGCTCATCGAAAAATAGGTGTTCATTGCAAATTTCATTATGAATAGATATCTCACCCTGCTCTTTCAATAAATCTCGGGCATCTTGTTCGCCTAAATCAAAAATAATTCTTTCAAATCTTTCTCGATTTTGTGCACATTCATAGCTCACCCAATCAGCCTCAAACAGTTGCAATGTTTCTTCATGAAATAATCGATGTAGTAGTGATTCTGCATCAAGTAAATTTAACTCTTCATTGGTGGTGGTGGCCGCTAAGGCACCCACTCTAATCCACCCTTCGGAGTCGCTATGGTCTGCTTCTGGCATCTTTTGTAATAGCATTGCCGAAAGGTTGTCTTGGGTTGAGCTTACCCATAATTTAGAATCGAGCTGCTCTGATTGAGAAAAATAATCCTCAAATGTAGCAATCAATCCTTTGGAATTTCTTGATACTAGTGATTGAAAGCTGTGATCAGTTTGTTCATTATACAGAGTGGCAACAATCTGCCCTTTTCCTAGTATTTTATCTAGAGAATCACCTTCAACAATAGCCTCTGAAGATCTAACCATGCCACGAATTTTTAAATCATTAGTTACTTCAACCAACAACAAACTAACAATACCATCACCTTGAATTTGCAAGGTAAGTTTGCCCTTATGTTTCATGCCACTTGCCAAGAAAATACCTAAAGCGCTTAATTCACCAAACAATTGGCGTACTTGCGCACTATAGCCTCGATCTAGAATCATATCTTGCCATGCATCGTCCAGTGATAAATATTGGCCGCGAATATCTAATTCTTTAAATAAAAATCTGTTTATTGTATTCATAGGTATTATTTTAATTTATGCACACCGTCATTGAAAGAAAAATACTCATTAAAACTAATGGTCAATTATTAATTGATGCATTGGTTGAAACAACCCAACTCTCCAAGCAAATACTAAAGAGTGCGTTAGACAAAGGTTGTGTTTGGTTGAAAACTGGCAAAAAAATTAATCGCGTCAGGCGCATTAAAAAACCACTAAAAATTGGCAATGAAGTATTTATTTATTACAATGAAAAAATTCTATCTTCCACACCTAAAGCACCTGAATTATTGCTAGATAAAAATAGCTACAGCTTATGGTTTAAACCTGCAGGCGTATTTTCCCAAGGCTCAAAATGGGGGGATCATTGTGCACTAACTAGACTGGTTGAAAAGATAACTCAAAAAGATAGCTTTTTAGTTCATCGACTTGATCGAGCAACCAGTGGTGTTATGGCCATTGCCCATACAAAGCTAGCTGCTAAAAATTTATCTAACTTATTTGCCAATCGACAAATTAACAAAACCTATTTGGCTATTGTCGAGGGTGATTTTCCACATCAGTCAATCAGTTTAGATGGCGACATAGACGGCAAACATGCGCTAAGCCATGTTCACTTGGTAAAGAAAAATCAGGAAAAATCTCTACTAGAGATTACCATTGAAACGGGTAGAAAGCATCAAATTAGAAAGCACTTAAGTGGTATTAATTTTCCAATTATTGGTGATCGATTACATGGCAATGCACTAAAAAACCATCCTGAAGACCTACAGCTGCAAGCCATTCAACTTGGGTTTAACTGCCCTATCGACAATAAACCAATTAAGATTACCTTAGAAGTAGAAAAACAACTCTCGATTTAAGAGCAATCTTTCTCTACTTCCCGATCCCAAATTGCTGGAATAATAATTCTTAAACATTCACTTACTGATAGCTCAGCACAAATTGAAGGCTCTTCTAGCTTTTGGTGTTTGTGCTTTTCAGTCATTTGTTCAGATCCAGGCTTTACATAGGCATGATCTTCACCCACTTGATCCTCACAAGAGCTTAGTAAAAACACTGTTAATAATAAAACTTTAATCATTACACTCATTGTAAACTAATCCACTTGAATTAAAACAATAAACCCCTAAATAGTCAGTACCTATATCTCTCTACCAACAGGACAAAACATGCGAAGAATTTTCTTATTTTTAATGACCAATATTGCCATTCTAGTTTTACTGAGTATTACACTTAGTTTATTGGGTGTTGAGGGTATTCTGGCCGAGAATGGTTCAGATCTTGATTTAAATGCGTTGTTAATTTTTTCTGCAGTATTTGGCTTTGGCGGTGCATTCATTTCTCTTGCAATTTCCAAATGGATGGCTAAGCGTATGACTGGCGCTGTGGTGATTGAATCTCCTGCCAATAATATGGAAAAATGGCTAGTTGAAACAGTTGAAAAGCAAGCTAAAATTGTTGGCATTAACACGCCAGAAATGGCGATTTTCCCATCAAATTCAATGAATGCATTTGCCACTGGCATGAGTAAAAATAAAGCGCTGGTTGCTGTTTCTCAAGGCTTACTTGACAACATGAATAAAGGTGAAATTGAGGCAGTGGTTGGCCATGAAATGAGTCATGTTGCGAATGGCGACATGGTTACCCTAACGCTAATTCAAGGCGTGGTCAATACGTTTGTTATTTTCTTTTCAAGAGTTATTGGTCATTTTGTTGATCGTGTTATTTTAAAAAATCAACGAGGCCATGGTATTGGCTACTTCATAACCACCCTTTTCGCACAAATTGTTTTATCTATTTTAGCCTCAACAATTGTTATGTATGTCTCGCGAAAACGTGAATTTGTGGCTGACACAGGTGGTGCAGATCTTGCAGGGCATCAAAATATGATTGGCGCATTAAAACGCTTAGGTCAAGTAGAGCCTGAAGCATTGCCTGAGCAAATGGCAGCTTTTGGCATTGATGACAAAAAAGGCTTTGCCTCATGGTTTTCATCACACCCACCAATTGAAGATCGCATTGCTGCACTTGAAGCGCGCGCTATGCATAACAAAGGATAACAAATGGCAATTGACATAAAATCAACTGAAGAAATTGAAAAAATGCGCGTTGCTGGTCGTTTGGCCGCAGACGTTTTAGACATGATTGGGCCTTTTGTTAAGGCTGGCATTAGCACTGATGAATTAGATAAAATTTGTCATGATTATATTGTTAATGAACAACAGGCCATTCCTGCGCCACTAGATTACCATGGGTTTCCAAAATCCATTTGCACTAGCGTAAACAATGTCGTTTGTCATGGAATACCGGGCGAAAAATTACTTAAAAAAGGTGATATTGTCAATATTGATATTACTGTCATCAAAGATGATTACCATGGTGATACCTCTAAAATGTTTGTTATCGGCAAGGCTAGCATTAAGTCGCAACGTATTTGTCGCATTGCTCAAGAATGTTTATACATAGGCATCAAGAAAGTTAAACCAGGTATTAAGCTCGGTGAGATAGGTATTGCCATTGGTGCTCATGCAAAAAATAACAACTTCTCCATTGTGCACGATTATTGTGGACATGGTATTGGCTTAAAATTTCACACAGAGCCTCAAGTTGTTCATTATGACGATGGCAATGTTGATAGTAGTCCAGTTCTTGAAGAAGGCATGACGTTCACTATTGAGCCTATGGTAAATGTTGGTAGCTTTGAAGTTGCCACTTCACAGATTGATGGATGGACTGTTACTACCAAAGATCGCTCGCTTTCAGCGCAGTGGGAACACACCATTTTAGTTACCAAAGAGGGGTATGAAATCCTTACTCTTAGAGGCGAAGAGGACATCTAAGTCACTGGCTGCATGTGCTAAAATAAGGTTTTTTATTGTCACCCAAATCTAAGCGTTGAAAAACCTAAGAAATTATTTTATTACAGGCCTGCTTTTTTGGATTCCATTAGGCCTTAGCATTGTTGTTATTAAGTTCTTCTTAGGGCTTATCAATGACATTGTGCCACCCAAATACCTACCTGAAGCTCTATTTAATTTAGAAGGCACTATCCCTGGGTCTGGCATTATTTGGGTATTACTAATTATTATTGTTACCGGTCTTTTGGTTAGCAACTTTATTGGTCGAAAGCTAGTAGAGCTATGGGAAAAATTATTGGATAAAATTCCTGGTTTTCGTGGCATTTACAAAGCTCTTAAAAAGCTTTCTGATACTGTACTTAGCCCTTCAGGCAATAGCTTTAAAAAAGCACTATTAGTCGAATATCCACGCAAAGGCATGTGGACTATCGCCTTTCAAACTGGCAATTACCAAGGTGAAATTGCAACAAAAATTGGCGAAGAAATTATTAACATCTATGTACCAACAACACCAAATCCAACCTCTGGATTTTTTATCATGCTACCAAAAAAAGATATTATTGAGTTAGACATGAGCGTTGATGAAGCATTCAAACTAGTTATCTCTACTGGTGTAGTAGAGCCAAACAAATAACCAAACAGATTAACAAAAAGGAAAAAATATGAGAACGAACTATTGTGGCGAATTAAACAAAGAAAACATCGGTCAAACCGTTGAAATTTGCGGTTGGGTTAATCGTCGTCGTGATCATGGTGGTGTTATCTTTTTAGACATGCGTGATAAGCGCGGTATTGCTCAAGTGGTTATTAACCCAGATAATGCTGATTTTTCTATCGCTGAAACCATCCGAAACGAATTTGTACTTAAAATTACCGGTCAAGTAATTGCTAGAGCTGATGGCTTAGCGAATCCAAAACTAGCATCAGGTGAAATTGAAATTGTTGCTAAAAATATTGAAATTCTTAATACTTCTAAGCCTGTTCCTTTTCAAATTGATGCAACTGACACTTCAGAAGAAGTTCGCCTTAAGTATCGTTACCTAGATTTACGCAATGATGTCATGCAAAAGCGCATGCGTTTACGCTCAAAGGTAACTCACTTTATGCGTGAATTTATGGAACAAAATGATTTCCTAGATATTGAAACACCTTTTCTAACAAAAGCAACACCCGAAGGTGCACGTGACTACTTAATTCCATCAAGAACTCACCCAGGTGATTTTTTCGCACTACCTCAGTCTCCACAACTATTCAAACAGTTGTTAATGATGTCAGGTTTTGAGCGTTACTATCAAATCGTTAAATGTTTTAGAGATGAAGATTTACGTGCTGATCGTCAGCCAGAATTCACTCAGCTTGATGTGGAGACATCATTTATGAATGAAGACGAAATCATGGCAATGATGGAAGATATGACTCGCGGTTTATTTAAAAGTGTTATTGATGTTGACTTAGGTGATAAATTCCCAACCATCACTTACGCTGATGCTATGCATTTATATGGTGTTGATCGTCCTGATATGCGCATTCCAATGCAAATGGTAGATATGGATGAACTCATGCAGTCTGTTGATTTTAAAGTATTTTCTGGACCTGCTAGCAGTGACGACTCTCGTGTTGCTGCTCTCCGCATACCGGGTGGCGCATCTATTAGTCGAAAGAAAATCGATAAGTACACGAAGTATGTAAGCATCTATGGTGCCAAAGGTTTGGCTTACATCAAGCTTAATGAAGATGGTCCAGCATCACCAATTTTAAAATTCTTAGGTGATGAAGTAACCAATAAAATCATTGAGATGACTGGCGCACAAACTGGCGACATTATTTTCTTTGGTGCTGACAAAATAAAAATTGTTAATGAGGCACTTGGTAACTTGCGTGAGCAATTAGCTAAAGACTTAAATTTATACGACAAGCAATGGGCGGCCATTTGGGTTATTGATTTCCCTATGTTTGAAGCCAATGATGATGGCTCGTTAAGCGCTATCCATCACCCATTCACAGCTCCTAGTGTTGATGCAGACACGCTAAAAGACACGGCTGCAACTGCACTTTCAAGAGCTTATGATTTAGTAATTAACGGTTCAGAAGTGGGTGGCGGCTCAATTCGAATCCATCAAACTTCAATGCAGAAAACTGTATTGAAGTTATTGGGTATTTCTGATGATGAAGCTCAAGATAAGTTTGGATTTTTACTTGATGCACTTGAATATGGTTGCCCTCCTCATGGTGGTATGGCTTTTGGCTTAGATCGTTTAGTGATGATCATGACAGGCTGCGATTCAATTCGTGATGTTATTGCCTTCCCTAAAACTCAAACAGCTGCTTGTTTACTAACCAATGCGCCTTCAAGCGTACCAAGAAAAGTTCTTCGCGAGTTAAGCGTACAAGTGAGCATAGCGAAAAAAGACTAATTTTGTGAGTAGTATTACCGATCAAATAAAGGCTGAGCTATCTGCTAAGAATGCAGTTCTTGTTGCCCATTATTACGTGAGTGCAGAATTACAAGTGCTTGCAGAAGAAAGTGGCGGCATTGTTTCCGACTCTTTAGAAATGGCACGTTTTGGACAAAATTGCACGGCAGAAACCATTGTGGTTGCTGGTGTTAAATTTATGGGTGAAACGGCAAAAATTCTTTCTCCTGAAAAAACTGTTTTAGTACTTGACGAGGGCGCTACATGTTCTTTGGATGAAGATTGTCAGATTGATGAATTTTCAGCATTCTGCGATCAGCATGCTGATCGTACTGTGGTTGTTTATGCCAATACCAGTGCCGAGGTAAAAGCGCGTGCTGATTGGGTGGTTACTTCAGGCAGTGCACTCAATGTAGTTAAACACCTTAAAGATCAAGGAAAAAAGATTCTTTGGGCGCCGGATAAACACCTGGGCAACTACGTTAAAAATGAAACAAATGCTGACATGTTGCTTTGGCAAGGTTCTTGTGTCGTGCATGAGCGCTTCAAAGCTGATGCCTTGGCTAATTTAAAAGCACATCACCCAAAAGCTGGCGTCCTAGTGCATCCAGAATCACCGCAATCTGTGGTTGATTTGGCCGATCTTGTGGGCTCTACAACCGCTCTTATTAATGCTGTTCGTGATCGACCGGAGCAAACCTTTATCATTGCAACAGACAATGGTATTTTTCACAAAATGCGTGAAGTTGCTCCTAATAAAACTCTGATTGAGGCACCAACTGCTGGTCAAGGTGCTGACTGCGAATCGTGCGCTCATTGCGAATGGATGGCAATGAATACACTTGAAAATTGCTTAGACACGATTAAGACAGGGAAAAACGAAATAAATATCGATATCTCTGTCAACCAGAAGGCGCAAAAATCAATCCAAAAATTACTCGACTTTACTGCATAAAGTTACAACATAAAAGGTAAAATTTAAACCCAATATTCACCGGAGAAAACCCCATGGCAGGACATAGTAAATGGCATAACATTCAACACCGAAAAGGCGCTCAAGATGCCAAACGCGGTAAAATTTTTACTAAGCTAATCAAAGAGATTGTGATTGCTGCAAAATCAGGTGGCGGTGTTATTGAAAACAATCCTAGCCTAAGAATGGTGATTGACAAAGCTTTGGCCGCCAACATGAAGCGTGACACCATCGAAAATGCTGTAAAGCGTGGTTCTGGTGATCTAGATGGTGAAAACTATGATGAAGTACGTTATGAAGGTTACGGGCTTGCAGGTACTGCAGTCATGGTTGACACACTAACTGATAATCGCAATCGTACTGTTGCTGATGTTCGTCATGCATTTACTAAGCACGGTGGAAACTTAGGTACTGATGGTTCGGTTTCTTATTTATTCACCAAGCAAGGCTTTATAAGCTTTGCTGCAGGTAGTGACGAAGACAAAATTATGGAAGCTGCATTAGATGCAGGCGCAGAAGATGTGATCACTAATGATGACGGGTCTATTGATGTTATAACAACACCTGAAGATTTCTTCACGGTTAAAGATGCTTTGACAGAGGTTGGCTTGGAGAGTGCTCATGCTGAGGTAACTATGGAACCTTCTACGCGTGTTGAACTTAATTTAGGTGATGCAGAAAAATTCATGAGACTTATTGAACGTTTGGAAGATCTTGATGACACTCAAGAGGTTTATCACAATGCAGATATTTCTGAAGAGGTAATGGCACAATTATGATTCACATTCATCAAGGTATCAATGCACTAGGTGCATTCAAGGCTAAATCTTTACAAGTTAAACTAACTCAAGCCCAGCCAGGACTATCATTACTGGGTGCTGAGTATATCCACTTTACTGATTTAAATGCAGACCTTGATGAAGATAAATCTGTACAACTGACTCAATTATTATCATATGAAGAGCCTCTTAATATTGATAATGCAATTTCAAGCATAATTATTATTCCAAGACTGGGCACTATCTCTCCTTGGTCGTCTAAAGCAACTGACATCATGCACTTGTGTGACATCACTCAAATCAATCGCATTGAGCGCGCTGTTGTTTATCATTTTGATGAAAAAATAGTCAATCACTCTGAAGTACTAAGCTGCGTCATGGATAAAATGACAGAGTCTGAATTGGCTGATATTGATAATGCACATGCTATTTTTGATCATTTTGAGCCTCGTCCTTTTTCCAGTGTTGACATTCTATCTCAAGGAAAATCAGCATTAGAGAAAACCAACATCGAGCTAGGGCTAGCTTTGTCTGATGGTGAAATTGATTATTTAGTTGAAAGTTTTATTAAGCTTGAGAGAAATCCTACAGACATTGAGCTAATGATGTTTGCACAAGCAAACTCCGAGCATTGCCGCCATAAGATATTTAATGCTGATTGGACCATTGACAATACCGAGCAGGCTAAAAGTTTATTTTCCATGATTCGTAATACGTATCACAAGCATCCGGAAGGCTTACTTAGTGTCTATTCAGATAATTCTGCCGTAATGGCGGGTTTTGATGGTGAGCGCTTTTATGCCGATAAAGATGGCAAGTATGTTAGCTCGAATGAGCATCGTGCCATCCTAATGAAAGTTGAAACTCACAACCATCCAACTGCCATTGCACCGCATCCAGGTGCAGCAACTGGATCTGGTGGTGAAATTCGTGATGAGGGTGCCACAGGCAAAGGCTCAAAGCCTAAAGTTGGCTTATGTGGATTCAGTGTATCTAATTTAAAGATTAATAATGCAACTCAGCCATGGGAAGTAGAGCATGGCAAACCCTCACAAATTGTTTCTGCACTTGATATTATGATTGAAGGTCCAATTGGCGCCGCTGCATTTAATAATGAATTTGGTCGTCCAAACACATTAGGTTATTTCCGTAGCTACGAACAACAAACACCTGATGGTGACGTTCGTGGTTACCATAAGCCAATCATGCTCGCAGGTGGTCTTGGTCACATTCAAGAGCAACACATTAAAAAAGGTGAGATTCCTGTTGGCAGCAAGATCATTGTATTAGGTGGTCCTGCAATGCTAATCGGTTTGGGTGGTGGCGCCGCTTCTAGTATTAAGAGTGGTGAGCAAAGTGAGGATTTAGATTTTGCATCTGTTCAACGTGCCAACCCTGAAATGGAAAGACGTGCCCAAGAGGTGATTGATCGTTGTGCTAATCTAGCAGATGACAATCCAATTATTTCGATTCATGATATTGGTGCTGGTGGCTTATCTAACGGCTTGCCAGAACTAGTCAACGATTCAGGTCGTGGTGGTCGCTTTGAATTACGCAATATTCCAAACGATGACAAGCAAATGTCGCCGCTAGAAGTTTGGTGTAACGAATCTCAAGAGCGCTATGTGCTTGCTATTGCACCATCTAGTTTAGATTTATTTAGTGATATTTGTACACGTGAACGTGCGCCATTTGCCGTACTAGGTGAATCAACCAAAGAGCAAGAATTAGTTTTAAGTGATGAGCTATTTTCTGACACACCGATTAATATGCCGATGTCAGTACTATTAGGAAATCCGCCGAAAACTAGCATTAATGCAATTACACAAGAAATCAATCTTAACTCATTAGACACATCTGCCATTAAATTAGATGATGCCATTAATAGAATTTTACAACTACCAACAGTTGCCAGTAAAAACTTCTTAATCACTATTGGTGATCGAAGTGTGACTGGCATGGTTGCGCGCGATCAGTTTGTCGGCCCTTGGCAAGTTCCAGTGGCCGATTGTGCTATTTCTATTTCTGACTATGTCGGCTTTAAAGGCGAAATTATGTCATTGGGTGAGCGTACTCCTCTTGCACTATGTAATGCCAATTCAGCAGCACGCATGACCATTGGTGAGGCGCTAACCAACATGTTAAGTGGTTATGTTGAAGATATTCACGATATTAGTCTAAGTGCTAATTGGATGAGCGCAAGTGGCCATCCAGGTGAAGATTCAAAACTATTTGAAGCAGTTAAAGCGGTTGGTATGGATCTTTGTCCTGAGCTTGGCTTAACCGTACCTGTGGGTAAAGACTCTATGAGCATGAAAAGTTCATGGACTGATGATGGAGTAGATAAGTCAGTTACTTCACCACTATCGCTAATTATCACTGCCTTTTCGAAAACACCGGACGTTAGAGCGCAAAAAACACCTTTACTAGAAACTGATTCAGACTCCGAACTACTCTTAATCGACCTTGGCTTTGGCCAAAACAGAATGGGTGGCTCTTGTTTGGCACAAGTGTACAACCAAATCGGTAATATTGCACCAAACCTTGATGACTCGTCACTATTTAAAAAATTCTTTACGGTTATTAATCAGCTAAATAAAGCCAATTTAATCAGCGCTTATCATGATCGATCTGATGGCGGTGTTATAACGACTATATTAGAAATGGCATTTGCTTCACACTGTGGACTAGACATTGAAACTAATACCAGTATTGAAGCCTTATTCAATGAAGAGCTGGGTTGTGTTATTCAAGTTTCTAATAGTAACAAATCAAAAGTGATAGAAGCACTTACAGAAGCAGGACTCGCTGATTGCACTAGCACTATTGCCACTGTCAATAACTCTGATACGATCAACATCACCTCTAATGGTAAACAAATTTACTCACAGTCAAGAGCAGAATTACACACACTTTGGTCATCAACATCGTATGAAATAGCCAAATTAAGAGACAATCCAGACTGTGCACAACAGGAGTTTGACAACATCAGTCAAACAACTGATGGCATCAAAACTGACCTAAGCTTTGACATAGATCGCTCAATCATTACACCGTACATCAAAACCAATGTTAAACCAAAAATCGCCATTCTTCGAGAGCAAGGTGTTAATGGACAAGTTGAAATGGGTGCTGCATTTGACAAGGCTCAGTTTGACGCAGTAGATGTTCACATGAGTGACATCCTTTCAGGAAGAATTTCTCTTGAGGAATTTAAAGGTTTGGTTGCTTGTGGTGGCTTCTCATACGGCGACGTATTAGGTGCAGGACGCGGTTGGGCAAGCTCAATTCTCTACAATGCGCGAGCCAAAGATGAATTTGAAACTTTCTTCAATCGTGAAGATAGCTTTGCACTAGGTGTTTGTAACGGCTGTCAAATGATGTCTAATCTACGTGATATTATTCCTGGATCTCAAAATTGGCCAAGCTTTTCTCGTAATGTTTCTGAACAATTTGAAGCTCGATTTTCAAGTGTTAAAATTGGCAAGTCACACTCAATTTTCCTGAATGATATGCAAGACTCTATCATGCCAATTGCCATTGCCCATGGTGAAGGTAAGGCAAGCTTTGGTGGAAATTCTATCAATAATATCGCCCTACAATACGTTGATCATCAGGGTGATACGACTCAAGCCTACCCTCACAATCCAAATGGATCTGAACAAGGTGTTGCTGGCGTGACAAACGACTCTGGCAGAGTGACCATTATGATGCCACACCCTGAACGTGTTTTTAGAGCAGTGCAAAACTCACATCATTCAAAAGACTGGAATGAGCGCAGCCCATGGATGAGAATGTTTGAAAATGCTAGAGCCTGGGTTGACTAATACCTAGGTTAAGACAACTAAGCTTCACTTAGGAAGCCTAGTTGCTTTACTCCTTAGTCAGAACATACTTTAGAATTTCAATAACTTGTTCTGGCGTTGTTGCCCATGCCATTGCTGAACCGTCTACTTCTTTAAGTGGATGGACTATATCTTCATTATGAAGGGTGATGTAGGGCTTTGCCAATGCAGAGCAATATCCAGCATCAAAAGCTGCATTCCACTGCTTATACTTATCGCCAAAACGCACAACAGCTACATCGCAGTTTTCAATAAGCGTCTTAGTGCGTATTGCATTTACTTTTGCAGATTTATGATCACGCCAAAAACTATTGCTTTCGTCACCAAGCATATCTCCAGCAGCATCACTCGCTTCATGATTTGTAACAGCGGAAGTGAATGTAACGGATAGATTATGCGCCTTGCACCCATCTTTTAAGCGCTGTCTCCAGTCTGTGTGTATTTCACCAGAAAGATATACAGTTAAGTCCATGTTTATTCCTATATTGATTAATAAATATAATAAATCTATCGATGTATTATTTGCCAAAATAATACCATCAACCTAGATATTAATATTAACTTGTTACATATAATCAAGCATTACTGCAAAATAGACTCATGTTAAAAAAAACTCTTAAATTTTTATAACAGTAAATAGTGACTATGAATTATCAACTGATTCGATCAAAACGTAAAACCTTAAGCTTGCAAATTAACGGCAATGCACAGCTAATCGTGCGCGCTCCAAATCGATTATCTATAGCCAAAATAGAGCAATTTATTGATGAGAAATCTGCCTGGATTGAAAAGAAATCAACTTCTATTCTTGCAAAAACACCAAAAAAACCGAGTTACATAGATGGTGAAAAATTTTTATATTTGGGCGCTGAGTATCCATTAAGTGTTAAAGCCGATTACCCTAAGGTATTAACCTTCGATGGCCAAGCATTCTCCCTTAACCAAGGTAACAAGGAGGAGTTCTTAGCTTGGTACAAAAACTCTTTTAAGAAGATCGCCCTACCGCGGCTTGAATATTATGCTAAAAATCACCAATTTTCGTATAACCAAGTTAGGTTAAAAACCCAAAAAACACTTTGGGGCTCATGTTCTTCGAACAATAATATTAATCTTAATTATTTACTGATTCAAGCGCCGATGAGTGTTATTGATTACGTGATAGTGCACGAATTATGCCACACTACCCACAAGAACCATTCAAAGTATTTCTGGCAACTTGTATCATCTATTTTGCCAAACTATAAAGCCAGCAAAAGCTGGCTTCATGAGAGTGGTTACAGGCTAACAAACCTGTAAAAACTACTTATCGTTAAACTTTGTTGTCGCCTCTTCCATTGCTGCTTTTAATGTACCCATTTGAGCCATCTCAACAATAATATCACCACCACCAACTAGCTGAGCATTGAAGTAGATTTGCGGAAAGGTTGGCCAATCTTGAAAGGCTGGTAAATTTTGCATTACTTCTTGATCTTCAAAAATGTTCACATAAGCAAACTCAACACCTGTAGATGCTAGTGTTTGTGAAGCAGTTGCTGAAAAACCACATTGTGGAAACTGAGGCGTACCCTTCATGTAAAGTACCACTGGTGCGCTGTCTACTTGCTGTTGAATTCTATCCATTACGCTCATAATTTACTCCTTTTCTTGCGTTTCTAAAAACCTACTATTTTACTCTTATATTTGTATTTTATTGTTTTATTGTTTAATTGCTTGAGCAATAGTGTATTTCTGACCTTGTTTTAATTTTTTATAATTTCCAAAGACAGATTTAAAATTATCTTTAATAAAATGACGTAAACCATTAATAGTAACAAAGGTAATTTTTCCACCTGGTTTAAGCGCATCAAATGCATCATACAAAATAATACTTAATTGCTCTCTGCCAACTTTAGCAGGTACATTTGACAGCACTTGGTCAAAATAATTTTTCTTATTAACAGTTGAAAATGCATCCGAAAGATAAGCCTGGGCATTGTTAATATGATTTAGCTTGGCGTTAGTATTTGATAACTCTACAGCAACAAAATCCTTATCCACCATATGCACTTCACCCTCTGGGCAAGACTTAGCTACCGCCAATCCAATTGGCCCATAGCCACAACCCAAGTCTAGACATTTGTCAGCTTTACTAATATCAAGATACTTCATAAACAATATAGTTCCATCATCAATTGATTTTGGGCTAAATACACCCCATCGTGTTTGTAAAGTTAGATCATGATCTAGTAAATTTGCCTGAATTTTTAGATCTAGCTTTAATTTTGGAATATCTTTTCGAGTAAACATAATTAGTTTTGTTGTTGTTTTTTTCGAGCTATTTTTTTTGCCTTAGAAGCAATGATTTGACTAGCATTATCCCCTATATGAGACTCTCCTCTTTGCTTTGCAAGTTGAACCTGTTTTTCTCTTTCTCGGTATCTATTTATCTGATCATCACTCCTAGAGCCATGGCATCTAGGGCATGACACGCCTTTTTCATAATGCTCATGATTTTTATCTTGCTCGGTAATTGGGTAACGACATGCATGGCATTGGTCGTATTGACCTTGCTCTAGGTTATGTTTAACAGCTACTCGATCATCAAACACAAAGCACTCACCCTTCCACATGCTATCCTTCTCAGAAACCTCTTCAAGATACTTAAGAATACCGCCCTGTAAATGATAAACCCTATCAAACCCTTGTGTTTTTAGATAGGCAGTTGATTTTTCACAACGAATGCCGCCCGTACAAAACATAGCAACTTTCTTGCCTTGATATTGCTCAAGATTGGCTTTGGTGTATTCTGGAAATTCTCTAAAAGTTTCAGTACTTGGATTAATGGCGCCTTTGAAAGTGCCAATTTCATATTCGTAGTTATTTCTAGTATCTATTAAAATTACTTCAGGATCACTAATTAACTCATTCCAATCTTGTGGCGATACATAAGTGCCAACTGACTCTTTAGGATCAATATCGGAAACACCTAAGGTAACAATTTCTTTCTTAAGTTTAACCTTCAGGCGTTTGAATGGCAAATTTTCACTTTTTGAAAATTTAATTTCTAAATTATCAAATCTCCCGTCTTTATCTAAAAATTCAATCAACTTATCGATTGAATTTTGAGTGCCAGAAACAGTTCCATTCAAACCTTCCAATGCTAATAAAATAGTTCCCTTTATCTCTAATTCAACCATTAATTCACGTAATGGCTCTCTAAATGATTCAAAGTCATCCAAATGTACAAACTGATACAAAGCGCAAACTGTAAACATATAGCCTCAATTATTGAGTAAAAAAACAATCTATTTTACAGAAAAAATAATTGCCATTAAATAAGGTTATTTCCACCAAAAGGATTAATGCATATTTTCAGTCAATTAAATATCCGTATAATATTTGGATGGATTCAGATACGTCATTGCCAATATTAAATTCGATTAAAACTCCGCAAGATATCAAACAATTAGATATTACTCAACTGGAGTTTTTGGCGGCTGAGATTCGTAAATTTTTAATTGAAAATATCCAACAAACGGGTGGACATTTGGCACCTAATTTAGGCACAATTGAAATGACTATTGCCATGCATTATGTCTTTAATACACCTGACGATAGCTTTGTTTTTGATGTTGGGCATCAAGCTTACACTCATAAGATTTTAACTGGCCGTCTAGATAAGATGACGACTTTGCGCCAAAGACACGGCCTTTCTGGCTTCACTAAGCGCTCAGAAAGCATTCATGATAGTTTTGGAGCGGGTCATTCATCAACCTCGATCAGCGCTGCACTTGGTATTGCAATAGCCAATGGTATTCATAAAAATCATAACAAGTCTGTTGCTGTAATTGGTGATGGTGCCTTAACTGGTGGCATGTCATTTGAAGCACTTAATCACGCTGGTGACTCAGATGCAGATTTATTAATCATCCTGAATGACAACGACATGAGTATCTCTAAGAATGTCGGGGCTATGAATAAATATTTGACCAGGCTAATTTCTGGCAAGGTGTATTCTACGATGAAATCCAAATCATTAGGTTTTTTAGAAAGAATGCCAATGATTCATGAATTTGCCAAGCGCTCAGAAGAGCATCTTAAAGGCATGGTTTTGCCCAGTACATTGTTTGAAGAATTAGGTCTTGATTATTTTGGCCCTATTAATGGTCATGATTTACCAACTTTAGTCAAAACACTACAAAATCTTAAAATTCAAAAAAAGCCTCGCTTATTGCATATTATCACCAAAAAAGGTAACGGCCTAAAGTCGGCAGAAAATGATCCTTGTAAATTTCATGGTATCGCTCCTGTTCAATCAACTACCAGCTTATTACCAAGTTACAGCAACGTATTTGGCGCCTGGCTTAACAATACCGCCAAGAAGAATAAAGACTTAATTGCCATCACGCCAGCCATGTGCACAGGTTCAGGCATGAGTGAATTTGAAACAAACTTTCCAGATCAGTATTTTGACGTAGGCATTGCTGAACAGCACGCCATTACTTTTGCAGGTGGTCTTGCTGTTCAAGGATTAAAGCCTGTTGTTGCCATCTATTCAACCTTTCTACAGCGTGGCTATGATCAGCTAATTCATGACATCGCCCTGCAAAAGTTAAGTATTGTTTTTGCTATTGATCGAGCTGGCTTGGTTGGCGCGGATGGCGCTACACATGCGGGTAGCTTTGATCTTAGTTTTTTGCGCTGCATACCTAATCTAACTATTATGTCACCAAGTAACGCCAAGCAAATGTATCAAATGTTAAATACTGCATTTGATATGCCTGGGACGGTATGCGTACGCTATCCTCGCGGCACTTCCAAAGTTGATCAATATATCAATGATGAATGTATTAAAGCTGGTACAGCTGAAATCATGCGCCAAGGGTCTAATATTGCTATTTTGGCCTTTGGCACAATGCTTGAAGCAGCAATGCAAGCGGCAGAAGAGCTCGATGCTACCGTTGTTGACATGCGTTTTGTTAAGCCATTAGATGAAACTCTAATTATTAAACTGTCAAAATCGCATGCTCAGTTTATTACCATAGAAGATAATGCCGTTAATGGAGGCGCAGGTAGCGGTGTTAGCGAATTCCTACATCAACAACAAATCAATACGCCATTAACTATTTTAGGATTACCTGATACATTCACCGAGCAAGGCTCTCAAAATGAACTTTATGAGCTCTATGGTCTAGATGCTACTGGCATTATTAATGCCGCCAAGCAATGAAAAAACTACTTAAACACTATAGCCCAAAGCCAGGTGAACTAAAAAATCACAAACATTTAGGCTGGCTTAGTAAGCATCTACATGATGTAAGTTTGTGGAATTTCAATCGAAAATCAATTTCCAAAGCGTTTGCTGTTGGGCTTTTTTTCGCCTTTATTCCAGTGCCATTTCAGATGCTTCTTGCTGCGCCAGCTGCGGTTATTTTTGCAGCCAATTTACCGCTATCAATCGCCTTAGTTTGGATAACCAATCCTATCACCATACCACCCATTTACTATGGATGTTATAAATTGGGTGCTTGGATTTTAGGCGTACAAATTGAATCTGACTTTGTAATGTCGCTAGAGTATGTCTGGCAAGTATTCGACACCATCTGGCAGCCATTTTTATTAGGCTGTTTAATGGTATCTGTAGTGACTTCGTTTATTGGTTATTTCGGTGTACAGTTGATTTATCGATATCGAATATACCGACGCATGAACAAACTATAAATTGTCCACTGTTAGCTTAAGCTGAGCCCTGATCTTAGCCTCAAGCGTATCAACCAAATCTTCATTCGACACCTTTTGATCTGTTTTACCGTCAACGTACATCAGATTTGGCTCGCCACCAGTAAGGCCAACAGAAACCGCTTTAGCCTCACCAGGGCCATTCACTACACAACCAATAACTGCTGCATCGATAGGCTGTGTAATATCTTCTAAGCGAGCCTCTAACTCGTTAACCACTTTAATGACGTCAAATTTTTGACGCGAACAAGATGGACATGCAATTAAATTAACACCTTTTTGGCGCAAACTTAACGACTTAAGAATATCAAAACCAACTCGAACTTCATCCACCGGATCAGACGCCAAAGAAACACGAATTGTGTCACCAATACCTTCTGACAACAACAAACCCAAGCCAATGGCTGATTTAACCGTGCCAGAGCGCAAAGAGCCTGCCTCAGTAATACCTAAATGCAATGGATTGTCAATTTGAGAAGCCAATTGCTTATAAGCAAAAACTGTCATAAAAATCTCAGAGGCTTTAAGCGATATTTTAAAGTTATTAAAATCCAAGCGATCTAAGATATCAATATGCCTAAAGGCCGACTCAACCATTGCCTCAGGGGTTGGTTCAGTATATTTTTTTTGTAAATCTTTTTCTAGAGAGCCAGCATTAACACCAATTCTAATCGGAATTCCATGATCTTTGGCAGAGGCTACCACTTCACGAACACGGTCTTCACGTCCAATATTACCCGGGTTAATTCGCAAACAATCAGCGCCATATTCAGCCACTTTAAGTGCGATTTTATAGTCAAAATGGATGTCAGCAATCAACGGGATATTTGCCTGTTGTTTAATCTGCTTGAATGCTTCAGCTGCTTCCATTGTTGGTACAGAAACTCGCACCAAATCGGCGCCAGCATTTTCAATCGCTTTGATTTGATTTAATGTCGCTTTAACATCGGTGGTTGGTGTATTTGTCATACTCTGAACTGCAATTGGCGCATCACCACCAATGGCAACATTACCAACAAATATTTGACGTGATTTTCTTCTTATAATTGTATGAGTTGCTTTCATTGTTGTTTAAATATTTGAATTAGCTCATCAAGACCTTTACCGCTTTTTACACGATGATCAATAATGGGTTGATAGGCTTTATTAGATTTAATTATAATACTAGTAGGCTCCTCAATGGATTTTTTAGCCTTGCTAATAACAATCATAGTTTGACCAGATGATTTAACAGCTTGTTTATCAAAAAATTGAGACGTTAAATATCCACCGACAAACAAAACCAATACAACAACAATCCAAACTTTACTCTGTGACTTTTTCTTTGATTTTTTAGGGTAATAATCAATTCCGTCTAGCATCTGAACGTTTGGTTTTATCTTTAATTTTTCCAGCAAGTTGACCGCACGCAGCATCAACATCTTCTCCTCGAGTGCGCCTAGTCATAGTGCGAATGCCTTGCGAAAATAAGACATTTTGAAATTTCTCAATGGTTCTAGCACTTGATACTTGATAGTCAGATTGCGGAAATGAATTAAAGGGAATTAAGTTCACTTTAGCTGACATGCCTTTTAGTAATTTTGCCAGTTGTTGTGCATGCTCATTAGAATCGTTAATGTCTTTTAACATGACGTATTCAAACAAAATATGGCGCTCTTGCTTTCCTGCATTGAGATAAACATCACAAGCCTTCATTAATTCTTTAATCGGATATTTTTTATTAATAGGTACAAGTACATCGCGCAATTCATCAGTTGGTGCATGAAGTGAAATTGCCAAACTAACTGGCACACGCTCACTCATGCGTAACAATGCAGGCACAACGCCAGAACTTGAAATCGTCACCTTACGGCGCGACAAGCCAAATGCTAAATCATCTAATAATAAATCACAAGCACTGTAAACAGCTTCTTCATTCAGCATTGGCTCGCCCATACCCATAAACACAACATTAGAAATGCGCTTGCCAGAAGTCTTTAAATGTAAATTTGCAATCAACACCTGGGCTATTATTTCAGCCGTCGATAAGTTTCGATTAAAACCTTGATAGCCGGTTGAACAAAAAGTACATGCTAAGGCGCAGCCTACTTGTGATGAAATGCACAATGTACCTCGATCCTTTTCAGGAATATAGACCGTTTCAATATGGTTGTCGCTACCCGTATCAATCACCCACTTCACCACCCCATCTAAGGCATGATTTTTACTCACAACTTCTGGAAAATCAATACAGGCTACTTCAGACAAAGTCTCTCTTAGTTTTTTACTAAGATTAAGCATTTGATCAAAATCAAACACATGATCCTTATAGATCCATTTCATTAACTGCTTAGTACGAAAAGGTTTTTCGCCTAATTTAGCAAAAAATTCACTTAGATCATTTTGATTTAAATTTAGTAGATTTTGTTTTCGTGTCATAGTAAAAATAGCCTATGCTATTTAACAATCATTAGAGGGTCTATTTTACAAGATAAGCCAGAACAGCTCATCTAATTATTTTTACAAGGGTCACACTACTTTTTTTGACATAAAAAAAGCACCCTAAGGTGCTTTTATTTCAACTAACGAATAATGAATTACGCGTTAACTGCATCCTTAAGTGACTTACCTGCTTTAAACGCAGCAACTTTAGAAGCTTTGATTTGGATCGTATCACCTGTTTGTGGATTACGACCTGTGCGTGCTGCACGATCTCTAACTACAAATGAACCAAAACCAGTTAACTGAACGCCGTCACCACTAGCCATAGCGCCAGTGATTGCGCCAGTGATTGCGTTAAGTGCACGACCTGCGTCTGCTTTTGATAAATTTGCTTCTGATGCGATTGCATCAATTAAATCCGATTTGTTCATTCTCTTCCCCTTTAAGTATTAAATTTTTTAAAAAAATATTTATTAACAAATGCTAAAAATGCGTTATTAATTATTTTTTAATAATTATAGTTAAAAAAACGCTGTTAAATCAATCAATTGTAAAAAAAATGATTAAAATTAACGATTAAGGTCCTTTAAGGTTCTTTGTTTATCTCGCTCCCAATCTCTAGACTTAATATCCTGGCGCTTGTCATGATTTTTTTTACCTTTAGCAACGCCAATTTCAAGCTTGACTCGTCCACGCTTCCAATACATTTTTAAAGGCACTACCGTGGCACCTTTTTGGTCTATTTTCTCTTTAAGTCGATTAATCTCCAATCGATTAAGCAGTAGTTTTCGAGTTCGGGTTGGGTCAGGGTTAACGTGAGTAGATGCACTTTGTAAGGCTGAAATATGAGCACCAAACAAAAACATTTCAGAATTTTTTAAAATCACATAGCTTTCTTTAATTTGAACTTTATTTTCACGCAAGCTTTTTACTTCCCATCCTTCTAAAGAAAGCCCAGCTTCAAACGTTTGTTCGATAAAATAGTCATGACGTGCTTTTTTATTCAGCACGATTGTATTCGAACTTGTTTTAGATTTTTTGGATTTTTTTGCCATGCATCAACTCTCTAAAAGTGCTCTTGTGCCTTATTCAGCCGAGCAAATGTATCAATTAGTCAACCAAGTTGACGATTATCCAAAATTTCTCAACTGGTGCTCAGATGCCTCTATTTTAAAGCAAACTAGCGATGAAATCATAGCCTCGGTTGAGATTAATAAATCAGGTTTTAATCAAAGCTTTACAACCATTAATACATTAACACCCAATCAACGTATTGACATGAAGCTAAAGGAAGGCATGTTCAAACAGCTTAATGGTGCATGGGTATTTACCAAGCTTAACGATCAAGCTTGTAAAATTGAACTAAGCTTAAACTTTAGCTTCTCGTCAAAGATTCTCGATCTGGCTATTTCTCCAATTTTTACTAGTATAGCTAATTCACAACTAGATGCATTTGTTGCAAGAGCAAAGGTAGTTTACTAATGCTATATGGCTTTAACAAACCTTTTGGTGTGTTATGTCAGTTTAGTGGCGAAGGTGACACACTCGCCAACTATATTAATACCAAGAATATCTACCCTGCTGGACGTCTTGATAAAGACTCTGAAGGCTTGTTGTTATTGACTGATGATGGCAAACTCCAGCACAAAATATCACACCCTAAATTTGATAAAGAAAAAACATACATTGTACAAATAGATGGACAGATCTCAAGTGATGCGATTACTCAGCTTTGTAAAGGCGTTAGACTTAAAGATGGACTAACCAAACCTGCTAAAGCGCGCATCATTGACACCCCTGATTGGTTATGGCCTAGGGTGCCTCCGGTACGATTTCGCAAAGACATTCCCACTTCCTGGATTGAGCTAAAAATTACACAAGGGAAAAATCGCCAAGTAAGGCGCATGACAGCACATGTAGGATTTCCCACACTAAGGCTTATTCGCACTCAAATTGGCGATTGGACTTTAAATGATATTGAACCAGGAAAGTATGAATCCTTTTGAATTAAGCTATCAAGCGTTAATGTCTAGTAGCATTACTGAAAAAATCACTCTTGTTAGTAAGCTTCATTCATTAAAAAACCAACAAGCACTAGACTATCAGTCAACTTATAAAATAGATCCAGTTGAAAACCCGGGTAGACCTATTAAACCAATTTTAGCCAGATTCAATACCATGCCAAAACGCGGTAAATCTGACATTGGATTTATCGAAACCATTCATGCAATTTGTCATATTGAATTTAATGCTATTAATTTAGCTTTAGATGCAGCCTATCGTTTTCGAGAAATGCCAGATCAATTTTACCAAGATTGGATTCAAGTAGCCTTTGAAGAATCTCAGCACTTTCAACTACTTAATAATTATCTAATAGAGCTTGGTTATCAGTATGGAGATTTTGATGGACATAACGGCCTCTGGAAAATGACCTTTGAAACTGATTATGATGTACTTGCTAGAATGGCACTTGTGCCTAGAGTGCTTGAAGCCAGAGGTTTAGATGCCACACCAAAAATACAAAAGCGTTTTGAAAATTCAAAATTCAAGCCCATGGTCGGACTACTAGATATTATCTTTAATGATGAAATTGGCCATGTAAAAATTGGTAATTATTGGTTCCACTCATTGTGTAAGCAGCGATCAATTGATTCAATTTCGACCTTTAATCAATTAGTTATTAAACATATTGGTAGTGAACTTCGCGGTCCTTTTAATATTGAAGCTCGAAAATTAGCAGATTTTTCAGATGAAGAATTGGATTATTTACAAGCACGTAGTGCTTTAAGCACTACTTAAGATTACTTAGCCAAGTATCAATCACCTTGATTAGATTATCAGCTGATCCATCTTCTTTGTAATAGTGGCCAGCGCCTTTAATGACTTTTTGTGCGTTTTTCTTATTGCCAGAAATATCCATTAACGCTTTTCTAGATTCGGATAAACGAACAACACCTGGAAAATCTCTCTCACCATAGACATCTAATACTGGCTTCAGCATAATATCTAACGGGAAGCGCTTAATGACTTTTTGTTTGTAATCCGTTGCACCCATACCAATACCCACATAGGCATTAATCTTATCATCACCATATTTATCAAAATAACTCATTGACATATGCGCACCACAGCCATGAGAAATCAAGATAAT
>DTUI01000096.1 GCA_012964205.1 Candidatus Thioglobus sp. | reverse complement strand
GCTGTTATTAACGGTCAGCGCTGGGAAATGCAATTAAAAGGTGGTGGCCGAACACCGTATTGTCGTGGCGCAGATGGTCGTGCAGTTCTACGCTCAAGTATTCGCGAGTTTTTAGCTCAAGAGCATATGCATGCACTTGGTGTTCCAACATCACGATCTTTAAGTTTATACGTATCGGAAACAGAAAGAATTAATCGCCCATGGTATTCTGAAGGGTCGAGCTCAATGGATCCTGATGTTCTGGCATCAGAATCTATCGCCATTTCAACACGAGTAGCGCCCTCATTCATTCGTGTTGGGCAATTAGAACTCTTTGGTCGTCGTGCTCGAAAAAATGAACATCCTAAAGCGATGCAAGAACTAGAAATGATTGTATTACATTTAATTGATCGTGAATACGCTGATGCAATCGATAAAAAATTAGAGACTGCTGAAAAAATAGTTTTACTCGCGCGTGAATTTCAAAGTCGACTCACTTCTCTTGTAGCCAATTGGATTCGTGTCGGTTATTGTCAAGGAAATTTTAATAGTGACAATTGTGCAGCTGGTGGTTTTACTCTCGATTATGGTCCTTTTGGATTCTGTGATGAATTTAACCCGCAGTACCAACCTTGGTCTGGTGGTGGCAATCACTATTCTTTTTTAAATCAGCCAATAGCAGCTGAACGCAACTTTCACATGTTTTGCAAGGCACTACAACCATTACTCACATCACATAACAGTCAACTACTACAACTCAAAGAAATTCAAAATGACTTTGCAAAAGTGATGCAAACACAAATGGAAAAAATGTGGGCCGACAAACTTGGGCTTGAAACTTTTGATGCGATCCTATTTAATGAGTTAGCAATTCTTATGATGGAAACCCCTGTAGATTACACACTTTTCTTTCGTGAACTTTCGATGATACCTAATGACATTACTGCACTTCAGAAGAGCTTTTATGCAAACTCAATCTCGGAAGATCTAAATCAGCGTTGGTCTGAATGGCTCAAAAAATGGCAATTATTGAGTTGTGGTTCAATCGATATGAATGCTACATCTATCTCTCGTGAAGCACTCTCCAGACAAATGAAGCTTGTAAATCCAAAATATAGCTTGAGAGAGTGGTTTGTTAAACCTGCTTATCAACAAGCAGCTAACAAAGATTACTCTCTAATTCTAGAACTGCAAGATGTTATGACTCAGCCTTATGCAGAGCAATCTGAAGAAATTGAAAGCAAATATTACAGATTAAAGCCATCTGAACTTTTTAATATTGGTGGATTGACACAATATAGCTGCTCATCATAATTAATCTGGAAATGCCTTAAAGGTGTTGTTATATTTTTTTATATTATCTATTTTAAAACCAAATATTTCGTATAATCATTTTATAATTAATTATTAAAAAAATCCATTATGCAAAAACACATTATCTCAACAGACCAAGCACCACAGGCAATTGGTACCTATTCACAAGCTGTATGCATTACTGGTGGATCTACGGTTTACCTTTCTGGTCAAATTCCACTAATTCCTGAAACCATGGAGATGATTGAAGGCGACATCAGCGATCAAATTCACCAAGTTTTTAAAAATTTGACGGCTGTTTGTGAGGCGTCTAAGGGCAGCTTAAACGACATAGTAAAACTTAATATATTTCTAACCGATTTAAGTAATTTTCCAATTGTAAATGAGATTATGGCTCAGTATTTTGACCAGCCTTACCCAGCACGCGCCGCAGTTGGCATAAAAGAATTGCCAAAAAATTCTCAAGTGGAAATGGATGGCGTCATGGTAATTAATGAAGATTCCTACAGTTTTTAATCAAGCCCTTTAGCAATGCATGATTTATCTGATCCGATTATTTCACTTAACGGATTAGGCCCAAAAGCGCAAGAAAAACTCAATGCAATTGGCATTTACAACCTGGAACATTTATTATTTCACTTACCCAATCGTTACCAAAATAAAACAAATTTCACCAAGCTAGATCAGGCTCAGGTTGGCAGTGAAGCTTTACTAGAGCTAACCATAGATCGTATTGAGGAGATCAACACCAAACAGCGCCAATTATTATGCTATTTGTCGGATGAGCATAATCGAACGCTAGTCCTTCGGTTTTTCCACTTTAATCAATATCAAAAACAACAGCTTACTCGAGGTGATTTGATTCAGTGTTTTGGTGAAATTAAAATTGGCCGAGATGGATTAGAAATTCATCATCCTGAATATAGATTAGTCTCAAAAGGTCAGTCTAGCTTAATTGAAAAAACCTTGAGCCCCATTTATCCACTCACTGCTGGCATTCATCAGCCACAAATGAAAAAATGGATTAATATCGCACTAGAAGCGCTAGAAAAATCAACTGTAATTGACAATTTACAAAGTTTGGTAAAAAACTCAATGCCAACACTCAAACAAGCACTGAACACCCTGCACCATCCAAAAATTGATGACGATATCGAGAAAATTGCTGATTTTAAGCATATTTCACAACAAAGACTCATTATTGAGGAGCTTTGTGCCCAGCAATTAAGCTTATTGAAGCTTAAAAATGAACGAAAAAGCGCCATTTCCAATATTTTCAAAATTTCTAATATTTTTTCCGATCAATTATCTAAAAATTTAGGCTTTGAATTAACCAATGCACAGCAACGTAGTATTAATGATATTAATACTGATTTAAGCTCAAAGCATCCAATGCTTAGATTATTGCAAGGCGATGTTGGTTCTGGAAAAACTATTGTGGCAGTATTTGCTTGCTTACAAGCGGTTGAAAATGGATTTCAAACGGCTATTATGGCACCTACTGAAATTCTTGCTAATCAGCATTTTCATGGATTTAGTGATTATTTAAAACCACTCGGTATTCAAGTTGCTTTTTTAACTGGCTCCCAAACCACTAGCGAGCGAAACAAACAGCTAGCTTTGATTCGCTCGGGTGAAGCGCAAGTAGTGATTGGCACCCATGCATTGTTTCAAGAAGCAGTTGAATTTAAAAAATTAGGCTTTATTGTCATTGATGAGCAGCACAAATTTGGCGTTCATCAAAGATTATCGCTCACTCAAAAAGCACATAATACGCCACATCAGCTAGTTATGACAGCCACACCCATTCCACGCTCACTAACAATGAGCGCTTATGCAGATTTGGATTCATCGATTATTGATGAGCTTCCGCCTGGTAGAAGCCCGATTAAAACAGTGGCATTAGCCAATAATAAAAAAGATAAGGTGCTTGAAAAAATCAGACAAGTTTGCGACCAAGGCAATCAAGTCTATTGGGTTTGCACACTGATTGAAGAATCAGAGGTGTTACGCGCCCAATCAGCGATCGATACACATCTTTATCTAGAAGAAAATCTGGCTGATCTATCCATTGTGTTAATTCATGGGAAAATGAATAAGCAAGAAAAAAATGACATTATGGTGCGTTTTAGTTGTGGTGATATTAATGTTTTGGTTGCAACAACGGTGATTGAAGTTGGGGTTAATGTACCTAACGCTTCACTTATGGTAATTGAAAACTCTGAGCGATTAGGTCTGGCACAATTACACCAATTAAGGGGGCGTGTTGGTCGAGGGTCTGATGCGAGTATTTGCATCTTAATGTATCAGCCACCACTTAGTAGCAATGCAATTGAGCGTCTTGATATTTTGCGACAAACTAATGATGGCTTTAAAATTGCTAATAAAGATTTAGAGCTTCGCGGGCCTGGAGAAATACTAGGCACACAACAAACTGGCATTGCAAATATGAAGATCGCTAATATTGTTCGTGATGGCTACTTACTGAAACAAGTGAATTATTATGCGGCTGAATTTTTGCAATTTGATGAAAATAGACAACAGGCACTAATCCATCGATGGATTACACATGACAAGGCACAATATGCCAATACTTAGCTTAAAATAACCAAATGATTGATACTAGTAAGCTGATTTGGCAAGATTTATCATGCCTTAAATCCGCACCAAAAAAGACCGTAGAATGGCTTAACGATGAAGCCTCGTTAACTGCCAAATTAAAGCAGAAATTTTCGGATTTTTCAGTAAAGGTCATATCCCAACAACAAGGCCAGCCTCATGCTAATGAAGTTGAAATAATTAACACCAAATCTGAGTGTGTGATTCGAGAAGTGGCATTACTTGGCAATAATAAAATAGTTGTTTATGCACGTTCGATCATACCGCTAACTAGTGACACTAAGGATATTTTGAACATCGGCTCAAAGCCTTTGGGGGAGGTTTTGTTTAACGATACTCATATCAAACGAGACTCCATGCAAATTACACAATCTGATCATATTTGGGGTAGAAGGTCAGCCTTCACCATTGGTAATAGCAAAATTTTAGTGAGTGAATTTTTTATGGAAGACTTATATGCGTGATCAAATATTCGGCCAAGAAAATGACTTAGTTGATTTCACTTTCGATGCTCAAGTTGCTGACGTATTTGATGACATGGTCAGACGCAGCGTTCCTGGCTATCAAGCAATGATAGAAATGATTGGCTTAAGTGTAAAAACCTACGGTCAAGATAATACTAATTATTATGACTTAGGTGCTTCAACTGGCGCGACATCCGTTGCCTTGAGTGTTAACAACCCGTACACTAACAACCGAATTATTGCTGTTGACAATTCACCAAGCATGGTTAAGAAATGTCAACAAAATTTAGCATTAAGCGAAAATAATGTTGATGTTATCTGTGCTGATATCAATGCTATCAATTTTGAAAATGCTTCAATTATTGTATTGAATCTAACTCTGCAATTTATCAGTCCAAAGGAAAGACAAACGCTCATTAATAAAATTTACCAAGGACTAAACAAAGGTGGCGCATTGATCGTCTCTGAAAAAATTCATTTTAGCGATGACAACAAACAGCAATTGATGACAAATCTACACGTAGACTTTAAGCGGGCCAATGGTTATAGCGAGCTTGAAATCGCAGCAAAACGTCAATCTATCGATAACGTACTAATTACAGATGACAAAAAAACACACTTTCAGCGCTTTGAAAAAGCAGGATTTAGCATCAGCACTTGTCATTTTCAGTGCCTTAACTTTGCATCCTTTTTAGCGGTAAAATAGGCCTCACTATGTTACTCATGATTGACAATTACGATTCATTTACCTATAACCTGGTTCAATATTTTGGCGAGCTGGGACAAGAGGTTGAAGTGCATCGTAATGATGAAATTAGCATTGAAGAAATTGAAAGCCTCAACCCTGAGTTTTTGATTATTTCGCCAGGGCCTTGCACCCCAAATGAGGCAGGAATTTCTATTGAAGCTATCAAACACTTTAGTGGAAAAATACCAATGATGGGTGTTTGTCTAGGTTTTCAAGCCATGGTTCAGGCGTTTGGTGGCGATGTAATTGGCGCCAAAAAGATCATGCATGGCAAGATATCTGCGGTTCATCACACTAATAAAGCTATGTTTAGCGGCTTAAAAAACCCGCTTAATGCAACTCGCTACCACTCCCTAGTAGCCGATCAACTAACTTTGCCAGATTGTTTTGAAATTACCTCTTGGACTGAAAATGACCAAGGTGAAATAGATGAAATTATGGGCATTAGACACAAAGAATTCGCACTTGAAGGCGTACAATTTCACCCAGAATCTATCTTGACTGAACAAGGTCATGAAATGTTAGACAATTTTTTACAAGGAAAAACACTATAACTATGGAAATTATTGATTTTTTATATGCCGATGAGCAACTATTTACAACCATCACTTTAATTGTTCTTATTGTTTTACTAGTTGGTAATATTGTTACCGACAAGTTAAAAAAATATGAAGATCTAGACGCCAATGCTGCCACATCGTTAATGGATGATGAAAGCATGATTATCTTAGATGTAAGAGAAAAGAAAGAAAGAAAATCAGGATATATTAATGGCAGCTTACACATTCCATTAAGTGACGTTAAGAACCAACTAAGCAAGTTAGATAAAAATAAATCTATACTTGTTTACTGTCGAAGTGGCTCAAGATCTGCTCATATTGCCGGTTTATTAACTCGAAATGAGTATGAAAAAGTATACAATTTAAAAGGTGGTATTCAAGCTTGGAAACGAGCAAAAATGCCTATAAAAACTTAATATAAAAAGGGATATAAATAGGAAAATGAAAAAAAATAAAATTTATTGTAGCGACTCTTGTCCTTTTTGCCAGCGCGCTTATCAACTACTTGAAAAGCGTGGCATTCCTTTTACTAAGCATCATGTTAAAAGTCCAAGTGACTGGGAAGAGGTTTCACAACTAACAGGGCGAAATACCGTTCCACAAGTGTTTATCAATGGCGTACATGTAGGTGGCTTTGATGATTTATCTGCCGCTGATCAATCAGGTAGATTGGACGA
>DTUI01000095.1 GCA_012964205.1 Candidatus Thioglobus sp. | reverse complement strand
TTGATTACTGCAGTTACACCGCCTGATTGTGCATAAAAAGCATTTTTCATGGTTGTTCCTATTTACTTGTAAAAAAATAACAATTATACCGATTACACTTTTTGGACACATTATTTTATGGTGATAACGACATGTATCTCTTAGGTAATAATAATTTGCCAATAAATTCTTTTGTGTGGGTATTTGTTGTATTACTTTAGGGATAGTAATGATATAATATTGGAGTATTTTTAAATTATATTAAAAGGTTTCCTAATGAAAAGATTAGATCAAGTATTGTCAGCTGATGGAGTGTGTGCAGAATTAGAACTGGTTATTAAAGACACTATGGTTGCTTGTAAGGATATTGCTTACAAGTTAGGCCAGGGTGCGCTGGCGGGTGTTTTAGGTGCAACGGAAGACGAAAATATTCAAGGTGAAACGCAAAAAATGCTGGACGTTATATCTAACGACTTATTAAAAGATATTTTGTGTGCCAATCCATATGTAAAGGGTGTCGGATCTGAAGAGGAAGACTATACGATCGCTGGACATGCTGATGGACGATACTTAGTCACTTTTGATCCTTTGGATGGATCTTCAAATATCGATGTAAATTTATCTGTTGGAACAATTTTTTCTGTTTTGGAGGCACCTAAAGATACTCGAACAGGCGATGATCAAGAGGTGTTTTTACAATCTGGTCGTAACCAAGTTGCTGCCGGCTATGTGCTATACGGTCCTTCTACATTGTTAGTAATGACGACTGGAAAGGGTGTTAATTTATTTACCCTAGATACAAATGTTGGCGAATTTGTACTAACTCAAGAACAATTAAAAATTACCGAAGATACAGCTGAATTTGCCATTAATATGTCAAATCAACGTTTTTGGGAGCCAGAAATGAAAGAGTATATTGACCACTGTTTACAAGGCGAAGAGGGTCCGTTGGGCAAGCGTTATAACATGCGTTGGGTGGCCTCTATGGTTGCAGAAGTTCACAGAATTCTGATTCGAGGCGGCATCTTTATGTACCCATATGACAATCGCGATCCTTCGAAAGCTGGTAAATTGCGCTTAATGTATGAAGGTAATCCGATGTCTATGATTGTAGAGCAGGCCGGCGGCCTTTCTTCTACAGGACATCAATGTATTTTAGATGTAGATCCTAAGGGTATTCATGATCGCGTTCCAGTTATCTTAGGCTCAAAAAACGAAGTTAAGAAAGTGGTTTCGATGTATGGTGACTATATCACTAAGAGCTAAAACCCAACTTCCATAAAAAGTGTTTAATTAAAGCTGTGAGCGGAGATATTCCACTCTTGGCTATCTGTAATCTCAACAATTAAACATTTTGATCCACCATGATTGCGCTCAACGCCGGCAGCCCCTGGATTAACAATCCAAGGTGTTGAATCCTGCTCAATGATTTGTTTATGGGTGTGGCCATAGATAATCATTTTAGCTTCAGGATAAGCATCTCTTAAAGAGTCGTGCGAAGGCTGTTTGCGTCCATGCAGATGCCCATGCTCAACGACAATTAGACCACCTGGTAAATCAATTTTTTCTACTGTTTTGAGCTGAGTTAAATGGCTATCATTATTGCCTTGAATGGCGATTAATTGTTGTTTTGGCTTGAGTAGCAACAAAGTTTCAGCGTCAACAATATCCCCAGCATGAATGACAAAGTCACATTGGGTCATAAGCTTAATAATCTGCGTATGGATAAAACCATGAGTATCAGAAAGAATGCCAATTTTGATGAGAAAGTTCATGATTGTAAATTATACGCTAGGAAATTTTTTTTGATAAAAAATAAGTAATTTTGATCCTTAATTATGGTCATAATATCACCATTCAAAAATGAATAGACGAGAGGAGAAGGTGCAAAGTAATGTTATAAATTACTTTGTTGAGATACGATCAATAGGAGATTAACATGGCAGTATTATTTTCAAGTGAGTGGATGAATCAATTAAAAGATTCTTGGAATGCTTCTGATGAAGTGAGCGGCAAACTAGCAGAAATTAACTTTTCTTCAGTGATTGCTTGTGGCTATAAAGGCGACAGCACACCAACAGGTGTTTTTGTTGTTGAAAATGGCATGTGCGTTAGTGCAGGTGACTACAACGGTGAGAAGGTTGACTGGGATATGCGCGCTGACAAAAAGAACTGGATGAAATGGTTGGATAAGCCATTAGGTATGGCTTCAATGGGCATGGCCGTTACAATGGGTAAGCTAAAGTTTGAGACTGGCGATTTTGGTGCAATGATCAAAAACCCAAGCATGGCTACACCATTTGTTAAGAGTTTTGCATTAATGGCCGACATTGGTGGTGAGTAATCACAACTGTTAGCTAGCAACAAGAGCCTGCTTAATTAGCGGGCTTTTTTATGCGTGTGGTTTGACCGGCAACACGTGTTCAAAAGTTTCAATATTAACAAATCCCTCAACATGTTTTGTATCAATCTTAGAGCTTGGCTTATTAATGGCAACAATAGTGCCTATACCAAACTCCTTGGCAGAATTAAGCACCGCTTTTGAATCATCAAAGAAAACACTCTTTTGTTTGTCAAGATTGATAGCAGTGGTTAATTGTTGCCAAAATGCTTGATCTTCTTTAGGGGTGTTGTAATCATGTGAGGAAATAATGCCATCAAAATATTGCTCTAAATTAGTAACACGCATTTTCAGTTTTAGAGTTTTTCTATGGGCATTGGTGACCAAGTAAATGCGCTTATTATGCAGTTTAGCTTGGGTTAAAAACTCTAACACAAATGGATGTATTTGAATCAGATGTGACACATCTTCTTTGAGCCTGACAATATCCAACTCAAATACCTTTTGCCAATAGTCTAAGCAGTACCAATGCAGCTTGCCTTCTTCAGCGCGCAAAATTGGGTAAATTTTATCTTTAGATTGTTGATGGCTGAGGTTGTGCTTATTGGCATATACCAAAGGTAAATATTCCATCCAAAAGTGTAAATCAAAATTAAGATCTAGCAAGGTGCCATCCATGTCTAACAGGATGGTATCAATAGATGCCCAATAGATGTTATTTTCTACGCCAGCTGGTGCCATTTGGGCTATCCTCTAAAACGATACCAAGCTCAGTTAGCTCGTCACGTATTTGATCAGACAAAGCAAAGTCTTTTCCAGCTTTGGCTTCGTCACGCTGTTTGATTTTTGCATCAATGGCTTCATCGTCTAAATCCACACCTTGCTTAAGAAAAGTGTCTGCATCCATTTGTAGAATGCCGATATAACCACCCAACTTAATGAGCAGTTGCGCTAAGGCGTTTGCTTGATCAATGTCTTTATCACGTTCAGAATTAATCAATTTTGCCAATTCGAATAAAATACTTAGAACGATTGGCGTATTAAAATCATCATCTAGCGCTTCGTTAAATTTGGTTTCAAAATCAAAGCGTTGAGATACTTCGTTCATTGCTGCATGGCTTGCACTCAAGCCACGAATGGCAGTGTAGAGTCGTGTCAATGAAGTTTTGGCTAAGTTAAGATTGCCATCTGAAAAATTCAGTGGTGAGCGATAATGCGAGCTCATAATAAAATAGCGCAAAGTCTCACCGTCATAATTTTCTAAAACACCACGAATGGTAAAAAAATTATTTAGAGATTTACTCATTTTTTCATCGTTAATATTAACAAATCCAACGTGCATCCAAGTGTTTACAAACGTACAGCCATTAGCACCTTCAGATTGAGCAATTTCATTTTCATGATGGGGGAATGATAAATCCATTCCACCACCGTGAATGTCAAAATGATTGCCCAGATGATGAGTTGACATAGCAGAACACTCAATATGCCAGCCCGGTCGACCATTGCCCCAAGGCGATTCCCAGCTAGGCTCATCTGTTTTGGCCATCTTCCATAATACAAAATCAAGCGGATCTTTTTTATCAGAGTTAACATCCACTCTCGCGCCTGCTTCTAGATCATCTATGTTTTTACCACTAAGCTTACCGTAACCTTCAAATTTGCGCACTGAGTAATACACGTCGCCATTTTTGGCTTGATAGGCAATGCCTTTTTCAATTAATGACTTGATCATATAAAACATCTGATCCATTGCATCCGTAGCGCGAGGCTCTATGTCTGGCTCAAGTACACCTAGCGCACGCTCATCTTCATGCATAGCATCGATAAAACGATTAGTTAGGCTGTAAATATCTTCTTTATTCTCAATCGCACGTGCAATGATTTTGTCGTCAATATCAGTAATATTGCGCACGTATTCAACTTTAGGAAAGCTACGACGTAAATGGCGAGTGATTACATCAAACATTACCAATACGCGCGCATGTCCCATATGGCAATAATCATAGACGGTCATGCCACAGACATAAATACCAATTTTGTCAGGATCAATCGGATGAAAGGATTCTTTTTGTTTACTAAGTGTGTTGTAGATTTTAAGCATAAGTGCATTTTACGTCAGTATCGATTGACATTCCACCTTGTCAGCTATAAACCCCTATTTTTTATAAGATTCCCTAAGTGTTAGCGTTGTATAATCATCCTTTTTAATATTAAAATTTGGAGATAAAAATGAGCGTATTAGTAACTCAAGAGGCACCAGACTTTACTTCAGCAGCAGTTCTAGCAGATGGCACTATTGTTGATAATTTTTCATTATCTAGCCTTAAGGGTAAGAAGATCATGTTGTTCTTCTATCCGTTAGACTTTACTTTTGTTTGTCCTTCTGAAATTTTAGCGCACCATCATCGTGTAGCGCAATTTGCTGAAAAAGGCTGTGAAGTGGTTGGTGTTTCAGTTGATTCACAATTTACTCACAATGCATGGCGTAACACGTCAGTAAAAGACGGTGGCTTGGGTGCAGTTAGTTTTCCATTAGTAGCTGACGTTAATCATTCAATCATGGAAGCTTACGGCATTGTTCATCCGGCAGGCATTGCACTACGTGCATCGTTCTTAATTGACGAAGACTTTGTTGTTCGCCATCAAGTGGTTAACGATCTTCCATTAGGTCGTAACGTTGATGAAATGTTACGTATGGTTGATGCACTTGATTTCCACTCAACGCATGGCGAGGTTTGTCCTGCTGGCTGGAACAAAGGTGATGAAGGTATGAAAGACACACCGGATGGCGTAGCTGATTACTTATCAAAGCACGGCGATAAACTGTAAGTAGCAAGCTCAGTTTGCAAAAGGGAGTTTATAGCTCCCTTTTTTATTGAAAAAAATTAAAGGACTAAGAAAATGAAAACATATAAATGTATGGTATGTGGCTGGATCTATGATGAAGTAACTGGCTCACCAAAAGAAGGCATTGAGCCAGGTACAAAATGGGATGACGTACCTGAAGATTGGGTGTGTCCTGATTGTGGCGTTACTAAGGATCAATTTGAAATGGTTGAAATCTAGTAAAATATCTGTTTTTAAGATTTAAACAAAAGGAATAAGCATGTCTAAAGTATTAATATTGCCAGGTGATGGCATTGGTCAGGAAATTGTTGATCAAGCATTAAAGGTGATTGATCATCTTAATCAAAATGATAATTTAGACATGGAGTTAGTGCACGGCCTAATTGGCGGTACTGCTTATGACGAGACGGGCTCGCCACTGCCACAAGCCACATTAGATGCGGCACGTGAATGTGATTCTATTTTACTTGGCGCTGTTGGTGGTTATCAGTGGGAAGCACTAGAGCGTGATCTTCGTCCTGAACGTGGTTTATTAGGCTTACGCTCTGAAATGGATCTTTTCTCAAATTTGCGTCCAGCTATTTTGTACCCACAATTGGCAGCGGCATCGACACTAAAAGAAGAGGTTGTTTCGGGTTTAGACTTAATGATTGTCCGTGAGCTTGTAGCCGGTATTTATTTTGGACAGCCACGTGGTATTGAACAAAGAAATGGCGAGCGTTACGGCTTTAATACAGCCACTTATTACGAGTCTGAGATCAGACGTATTGGCCATTCAGCATTCAAAATTGCACAAAAACGCGACAATCGCGTTTGTTCAGTCGACAAGGCCAATGTGTTAGAAGTATGTGAATTATGGCGCGAAGTAATGGAAGAGGTGGCTAAAGACTATCCAGATGTTGAACTTTCTCATATGTATGTGGACAATGCAGCCATGCAATTGGTTAAGGCACCAAAGCAATTTGACGTCATGGTAACCTCAAATTTATTTGGTGATGTATTGTCTGATTGTGCAGCGATGCTAACTGGCTCTATCGGTATGTTGCCTTCTGCCTCTTTAAACAAAGATGGCTTTGGCATGTACGAGCCGATCCATGGCTCTGCACCAGACATTGCAGGTAAAGATATCGCTAATCCATTGGCAACTATCTTGTCTGTTTCTATGATGTTGCGCTATTCACTTAATCAAATCGCCCTAGCTGACAAAATTGATGAAGCAGTTAATACAGTGTTAGATCAAGGCTACCGAACTGCAGATATTGCTAGCGAAGGTGATACCGTTGTTGGCACTAGCCAAATGGGTGATCTAGTCGTTGAAGCGCTAAAGGCTTAGTATGGATATCGTCGTTTACTCAACCAACACCTGCCCAATTTGCGTTAAAACCAAAGAATTACTCAATAAGTGGAACCTACCTTTTGAACAAAAAATGATTGACGAAGATCGCGCCGTTATGGCTGAGTTTGTTAAGGTAACCAATGGCGCACGTATGGTGCCACAGCTTACAATTGATGGTAAGCATATTGGCGGGTTTAGTGACTTAACAGAGCTTCACATGGACGGCTTCTTCGACTCTCAAGGTTAGGTTTTTACC
>DTUI01000094.1 GCA_012964205.1 Candidatus Thioglobus sp. | reverse complement strand
GAATCATTAACAATAACACCTACTAACGCCAATACACCTAAAATTGCAAAGAAGCTTAAAGTTTCGCCATGTAAGAAAAACGCCCAAATAACCCCGATAACAGAAAAAGGTATGGCACTTAAAATAAGTAGTGGCTGCGTATAAGAATTAAATAATAACACCAACAGCAAGAAAATACCAAAAATTGCCATAACAAAGGCCTGCTTAAAACTGGCCATAGATTTCATGGTTTCTTTGGCGCCACCTTCTGAAATAGCACGCACAGATGGAAACTCTTCATCTAGGTTAAGTTGTAATAATGCTTCTTTCATCACCTTACCAGTTGAGGTGATTTCATCGTCAATACTCGCACTTAACATGATTGATCTAAGGCCATTGTAGTGGTTGAAATCTGGCTCGCCAATAATCTCACGAATACTTGAAAAATTAGACAATGGAATAACGCGGCCACTGCGATTAACCACTTTAAGGGAATTAATAAAAACTTCTGATTGCTGTGTATTACCTAAATAAAGTCGAAAATTAACATCGTTCTGACCTTCTCTAATATTAGTGACATCAATACCAGTAAAGGCGGCACGAAGATAACGATTAACGGTAGAAAAATCAATATTAAGGCGTGCCATTTTCTCAAAATCTAGCTTTACTTCAATACGATCTTTACCAGGATCATCGTCACGATTAATATTATCAACACCGGCCAAATCACTCAAAATTTTATCCAGCTTATTTGCGGCACGCTTATTTTCAGATTTATCTTGGCTGATTAAATTAATCTCTATATCCTCGCCTTGAGGTGGGCCCGGACGATGCACTGAGAACTTTAATTTTTCAACACCTTTGATTGTGGATACTTGATCTTTTAAAGCGCTTAAGATTATTTTAGAATCAGTATCACGCTGTGAACTCGGCACCAACTCAATGGTTAGCTTTGCCTTATGAGTAAAATACTTACCCACATCTGTCGTTACTGATATTAGCTCATCACCAACAATTCGGGTGATTAACGCTTCAACTTGGGTTGCCTTAGCTTCAGTATTTGCTAATGAAGAGCCAACTGGCATTGTCATGCGCGCATTGATTGTATCAACACCAACCGATGGGAATAATGCAAACTTCATTTGCGTGCTAGCAAAGTACAGTGAAATTACCAAAATAATACTAAATATTGCCACCACCCAATATCGAATTTTTAATACTTTGGTTAAAAATTTCTCAAATTTTTCCTCAAAATACTCAAACCAATTATGTTTTTTTTGCTTCTCAGTTGAGCCTGCTAAATGCGCAGGCAATGCTAATGAAACCTCTAAAAATGACAGCGTTAAGGCAAAAATCACTACTAATGGAATAACATAAATGAATTTACCCATAGTACCACCCATGAGAAACATTGAAGAGAATGCTAATATGGTGGTTAAAATGGTTGTTACCACTGGCATAATCACGCGCTTAAAGCCATGTACGGCCGACTTAAATTTGTTCTCACCTGTTTGCTTATAATGGTGAATGCTTTCCGCCACAATAATTGAATCATCCACCACAATACCAAGCACTAAAATCATTGCTGCTAATGACACTAGATTAATCGTTTCACCGGTAATACCTAATAATGCAACTGTGCCTAGCAAGCTTACCGGTAAGCTAACCGCCACCCAAAAAGCAGTTTTAAACGATAAAAATGCGCCCAATACAACCAAAACTAACAGTAGTCCAATTAGTCCATTATTAGTCACAATGTCTAATCGATTACGTACGTACTTAGACATATCAGATGAGTAGAAAATATCTATCTTACGGTCATATTTGTTAACCATTTTATCCATATGATCTTTAACCAAATCAACCGTGGTAATAACATCTGCTTGCGCTTGTTTTTTAATGCGTAGAATAAAGCCTTTTTTGCCATTTACACGTACGATTGATTTTTCTTCAACATTACCCGATTCAATCGTTGCAATATCTTTTAGCCTGACTACTAGACCCTCAAAGGTAGATTTCACAATAACATCGCTAACATCATCTGCTGCATCAAATTTAGATAAAACCACGATGGTTTTTTCCTGTTGCTGATGATGATTACTGCCCACGGTATAGCGCTGGTTACGCTGAGTGATGGCACTCATCACTTGAGGCAGGGATAATTCATACTGATAAAGCTTCTCAGGGTTGATGCGAATTTGAATTTCTTTATCTAAATAGCCCTGTTTACTAACTTCTGAGACGCCATCAATCAGCTCAATTGAATTGGCAATGCTATCTACCACACTTCTCAACTTGGCATAATTTAACTGATCACTGCCAATGCTGATTTTAATAATACTTTTACTGGAAGTCTTATGATCCGTGACACGTGGCAAATCAACTACTTCCTCTGGTAGTGATTTAATACGATTAACTGCATTACGAATTTCTTGTTTGAGTTCGGCAATATCACCCACATCCTGAGACAAGGTAACAACCACAGAAGAAACGCCCGCACGAGAGGTGGAAGTGAATTTCTCAATACCTGAGATATTACTAAGTTCATCTTCAACAGCGTTAGTAATGTTTTGTTCAACATCCTCAGGAGAGGCACCCGGATAGGCGGTGACAATAGACATTACTTCAAAATCCACAACAGGAAATTGATCACGTTGAATGTTGTTCAAACTAAGCAGGCCGAGCGCAATCACACTGATGGTAAACACCAGTGCGAGTTTTTTCTGTCTGACTAAAAATTCAAGAATACTATTCATAGATAAATAGTATACCAAGGCTTAATATTTATTAAGCCTTGAAAAATTTAATACCTAGCTTTTGCTGTGTAAGTTTTAACACTACATGTAACGAACCATGTTCCATGTTCGTTACAGAACAAAACTATTTACCGAGAGCGCTTGCGTTCAACTTCTTTAAGTAAACGCTTACGGATACGTGTGCTGTTAGGTGTTACTTCTACCAACTCATCATCATCAATAAATTCAAGCGCCTGCTCAAGATCAAGTTTAATTGCTGGCGTTAACGATACTGCCTCATCTGTACCAGAAGCACGTACGTTAGTTAACTGCTTACCCTTCATTACGTTAATCACTAGATCTTTGTCTCTTGCATGAATACCAACAACCATGCCTTCGTAAATTTCTGTGTTATGCTCAACAAAGAATTTTCCAGATTTTTGTAAGTTGAAAATTGCATAAGCAACCGCCTTACCTTGATTCATTGAGATAAGTGAACCATTCGCACGCTGACCAATATCACCCGGCTTTTGAGGCTTGTAAGCATCAAAGGTTGAGTTCATTAAGCCAGTACCATTAGTCGCTGTTAAAAATTCAGTTCTAAAGCCAATCAAGCCACGAGCAGGAATATTAAATTCAAGCTTAACACGGCCATTGCCATCAGGCTCCATATTAGTTAGATCACCTTTACGCTCACCTAACTTCTCCATCACCGTACCTTGATGCTGAGATTCAACATCAATAGTTAAGTCTTCGAATGGTTCACAGGTAACACCATCAATTTCTTTTAAGATTACTTGTGGACGACCTACTGCCAATTCAAAACCTTCACGACGCATAGTTTCAATTAATACTGATAAATGCAATTCACCACGACCTGAAACCAAGAACTCTGACGGATCTTCAGTATTTTCAACACGAAGCGCTACGTTATAAATTAATTCTTTATCTAGACGGTCACGGATATTTCTCGACGTAATGTACTTACCATCTTGACCAGCAAATGGAGAGTCATTTACTCTAAATGCCATAGATACTGTAGGTTCATCAACACTCAATGGTGGTAACGCTTCAACTGTTTCAGGATCACATAAAGTATCAGAAATCGAAAGGCCTTCAATACCTGTAACAGCAACAATATTGCCCGCTTCAGCTGATTTAGTCTCAACCTTATCAAGACCTAAGAAACCCTCTAGATTAGCAACTTTAGCTTTTCTCTCAACGCCATCAGCGCCTACAACAATGACTTGCTGGTTCTTTTTAATCGTACCACGAGTGATACGGCCAATACCGATTGCACCGACGAATGATGAGTAATCAAGCGCTGTAATTTGCATTTGCAACGGCGCCTCAATATCAACTTCTGGTGCAGCTACATGCTTAACAATAGCTTCAAACATTGGCAACATATCACCTTCACGCACATCATCTTCTAATGAAGCGTAACCATTAATACTTGATGAGTAAATAATAGGGAAATCTAGTTGCTCGTCAGTCGCACCTAATGAATCGAATAAATCAAACACTTGATCAATTACCCAATCAGGACGTGCCGCGTCTTTGTCAATTTTGTTAATTACAACAATTGGATTAAGACCTTGATCAAAAGCTTTCTTTGTCACAAAACGTGTTTGTGGCATTGGACCTTCTTGTGCGTCAACTAACAATAACACTGAATCCACCATAGAAAGTACGCGCTCTACTTCGCCACCAAAGTCGGCGTGTCCCGGAGTGTCTACGATGTTAATATGATATTCACCCCATTTGATTGCTGTATTCTTTGAAGAAATAGTAATGCCACGCTCTTTCTCAAGATCATTCGAATCCATCATACGATCAGTAGACTCAAAACGCTCCTCAAATGTATCTGACTGCTCCAATAATTTATCAACTAGGGTAGTTTTACCGTGGTCAACGTGAGCAATAATGGCGATGTTTCTAAGTTTAGTATTCATGCGTTTGAGGATAATTCGAAAAAGACACTATTATCCCCTAACTCTCCTATAATATTATGATTTATTAATGTGAATCAATCACTTAAGACTTATGGGTAAAAATAGTTCTTCAGGTCGTTGGATGAGTGAACATCTTAGCGACGAATATGTAAAAAAAGCTCAAAAAGAAGGTTACCGTTCTCGTGCTGTTTATAAACTTACTGAGATTATTGAAAAAGATAAGTTTATTAAATCGGGCGATCGAGTACTTGATTTAGGCGCTGCACCTGGCGGATGGAGCCAAGTCGCCATTAAACTTGTCGGTAAAAAAGGACAAGTCATTGCTAGTGATATTCTTGATATTGAGCCTATAGATAATGTCGATTTTTTATGTGGTGATTTCACACAAGATTCAGTTTACGAGAAATTACTTGAGTTAACTGCAGGTGATAAAATTGACGTTGTACTTAGTGATATGGCACCCAATATGAGTGGTCAGTTATCTGTTGACATTCCAAAATCTATGTATTTGTGTGAGCTGGCTCTTGATATGGCTATCAAAACCCTCAGTGCTAACGGTACTTTTTTCATTAAGGTATTTCAAGGTGTAGGATTTGACGAATATGTAAAGACTTGTCGAGCCGCCTTTAAAAAGGTAATTATTCGCAAACCAAAAGCATCAAGAGCTCGCTCTAAAGAAGTATATTTATTAGCTATTGGTTTAAAATAGTCGAATGAAAAATTTTAATGATATTCGCATATTACTCAAAGACGATCTAGAAAAAACAGACTTACTGCTAGCAAATCGTCTTAGCTCTAATGTTGCGCTTATCAATCAAATGAGTAGTTATATTATTGGCGCTGGCGGTAAACGTTTGCGTCCGCTTCTAGTGCTTTTATGTGCGCGCGCTACCGATTATCAAGGTGAACATCATCGCTTAATGGCTGTAGTCATTGAACTGATCCATACTGCTACGTTACTACATGATGATATTGTCGATGAATCAGCTACACGTCGTGGCCAAGATACAGCCAATGAAGTGTGGGGCAATGCAGCCAGCGTCTTGGTGGGTGATTTTTTATACTCTAGATCATTTGAGATGATGGTCGAGCCTGGCTCCATGCGTATCATGCAAATTCTATCCAAAGCCACTAACAGTATTGCCGAGGGTGAAGTATTACAACTACTTAATTGTCAAAATTCTGAGCTTACTGAAGATCAATACTATCAAGTTATTGAGCGTAAAACTGCAGTTTTGTTCCAGGCTGCTACGCAAATTGGCGGAATTTTGTCTGAAGCAGATGACATTCAAGAGCAAGCATTAAAAAAATATGGCCTGCATTTAGGCAATGCATTTCAAATTATTGATGATGTGCTGGATTACGAATCAGACTTTGAATCCATGGGTAAAGAAGTTGGCGATGACCTTGCTGAAGGTAAAACTACTTTACCTATGATTTTTGCCCTGGCAAATACAACAGGTGCTGACAACACACTATTAAAAGACGCTATTAACAATGCAGATAATAGCAAGATCACACAAGTAATTAAAATTCTACAATCTGTAGACGCATTTGGATACACTCGCGAGCAGGCACAAAAATCTGCCGAATTAGCCAAAGATGCTCTGGTTGATATCCCATCATCAGCCTACAAAGATGCACTGATTTTATTGTGCAGTCTGTCACTTCAACGAAAATCATAGTGTTATCGGACGAGCTTAAAGCTCAAATTAGAGATTCTTTTATTGCGTTAAAGTCTGACATGAAAGACTTTAACGTGCGCCCTTCACAGAATAAAATGATCGCTGAGATTTCCAAAACTCTGTGTGGCGAATATCAAGATTCCAATCAAATTTTATGTGTCGAAGCGCCCACAGGTACTGGAAAGACCTTTGCCTATTTACTCAGCGCCATTCCTATTGCTAAGGCGAATAAAAAGAAGCTTGTAGTCTCTAGTGCAAATGTTGCCTTGCAAGAGCAACTACTGTTCAAAGATATCCCTGAAGCTCAAAAATATTGCCAAGTTGACTTTGAATATGCGCTAGTAAAGGGTAGATCGCGTTATGTGTGTATTCGAAATTTAATCAACCTATGCGAGGACAACACCTCTGATAACACTCTGTTTGATAGCACCTTGCTATTTGATGAGCCACCTGGAAAGTATCAGTTAGAGGAAATGGCTGAATTACTTGAAGATTATTCAGCCAAAAAATGGAATGGTGAAATTGATGA
>DTUI01000093.1 GCA_012964205.1 Candidatus Thioglobus sp. | reverse complement strand
TTCGTTTAAATATTTAGTCTCTAAATCCATTGTGTTGTCCAGTCTATTTGGCCGTTATCATGCAGGGTAAATTCATTAAAGCCAATTCTTGACTCTTTGTTATATTGTAGGGCGGTTGACGGACAAGAAACAATCGCAAAGCGCTCATGATTAAAGCTAGCAGATTCATGTGCATGTCCAAATACCACACAGCGTATTTTAGAATGTTTGTTTAATACCTGGAGTAAATCTTCTGGGTTTTCTAGTGATAAATTATCATCCCAGCTACTATTCATAGAAACGATCGGATGATGCAGAACTACTATAATGTATTCAGAATTAGAGTCTGAAAGCTTTTGATCAAGGTCATTTAAAGCTTCTTTGGTTAATAGACCGCTAGCTTTATTTAACTGAACTGAATCAATGCCAATAATCTGCCAATTGCCAAGCTTAGTAGAATTTAAAATATTATCTTTAAAGATGGTGTTGAGCTGAATAAGATTATCATGATTGCCGCCAATCACATGGATTGGGGTGTTAATAGGGGCGAGTATTTCCTTTATTCGAGCGTAAGAACTGGGTGTGCCATTATGAGTTAAGTCACCACTAATCAACATAACGTCAAATTCATAATCGGCAAGTTTTTTAACAACTTTCTTTAAATTTTCCTGAGTATTGACACCCATTGTCATTACTTGGTCATCAATATGACAATCGCTAATTTGAATAAGTTTAATCATGTGCTATAAAATCAACACGACTACTAACACTGGTTAACAGTTCATAGCCAATGGTATTACTATGTTTTGCAACTGTCTCAACATGAAGTTTATCATGCCCCCAGAGGATAGCTTTATCCCCAACAGATGCGTTCAAATCTCCGATATTAACACAAATTAAATCCATTGAAACTCGACCAATTAGAGGGTATAAGGTGTTATTAATTAAAATAGGCGTGCCGTTTTTTGCATGGCGAGGATAGCCATCACCATAGCCAATACCGATTATAGCAATTTTGGTATTTTGCTTAGCTGTCCAGCTTGATCCATAGCCAACAGAGTCGCCCTTATCTATAGATTTAACACTCATAATCGGTGCAGATAACTCCATCACTGGCTGTAGTTTTTCATCTACGGTTGAAAATGGAGATACGCCATACAGCATGATGCCTGGGCGCACATACTCAAAATGTGATTGAGGTAAGCTCAGGATGGCGGCAGAATTGGCTATTGAACGATTAATACCATCCACTTTAATCTGATTAAAGTAGTTAAGTTGTTTTAAATTGTTGGTGTTTTCTGGCTCATCGGCACAAGAAAAATGGCTCATAATACATTCGACACGGATGTTTGAATGGCTATTGATCTGTTCTAAACAAATACTTAACTCAGATGAAGATAAGCCTAAACGATGCATGCCCGTGTCAACTTTTAGCCAAACAGTAATAGGTTGTTTACTATTGCCAATAATTGATAATTGAGATAAATCATGCAAAACTAAATGACAGTCTAATTCAATCGCCTCATTAAGATCATGCTCATTAAAAACGCCAGATAATAATAAAATAGGCAGTGCAGTATATTGTCTTAGTGTACGAGCCTCACTCAACTCACTAACAGCCAAAAGATCACATTGCAATAAGGGTTTGATTAGATCTAAATGATGTCCATAAGCGTTGGCTTTAACCATACATATTATTTTTGCATGAGGAGCTTGTGTTCGAACAACGTTTAAATTATGAGTCAGTGCTGATTGTGAAATGGTTGCTACAGCGTGCATAAAAGTCTAGAAGGGCTCTTGGTCAAAATTAGCCATGTTGTTGTTATAGGCAGCGTCCATATGATCATCTGGCATACCTTGGAATTGATCCTCATTAGCAAGGTTTTCAAAGCGTGCGTATTCACCAACAAAAGCAAGTTTAATTCTGCCTGTTGAACCATTACGATGTTTGGCAATTTGCAGATCTGCTTTGCCAATTTCTTCAGGATTGGAGTAAGAGTCGTCATGATATTGCTGATCACGATAGATGAAAGCAATAATGTCCGCATCTTGCTCAATTGATCCTGATTCACGTAAATCAGACATTTGAGGCATACGACCCTTGCCTGCTTTAGGGCGTGATTCAACACCACGGTTAAGTTGTGACAAGGCAATAACAGGCACGTTAATTTCTTTAGCAAGCGCTTTTAAAGATCGGGAAATTTCTGAAATTTCTTGAACGCGGTTATCACTCTTTCCATGAACAATCATTAGTTGTAAATAGTCCACCATGATTAATGCTAAGTCTGGATATTGGCGCTTAAGACGACGACATTTTGCTCTAATTTCAGTTGGAGTAATAGATGGAGTTTCATCAATTAGTACAGTTGATTTTTCTAATGCTAATACCGCATGGTTGAAACTATTCCAGTCAGTTTCAGTCATGGTGCCTTTTAGATTTTCACCTTTAATATGACCAAAAGAAGAAATCATACGCATAACTAATGATTCAGTCGGCATCTCCAGACTGAATACAGCTACAGGCTTCGGCTCTTTGGCAGTAATAGCAACATGCTCAATAATATTCATTGAAAAGGCTGTCTTACCCATGGAAGGGCGACCGGCAACAATAATTAGATCACCGTTTTGCAGTCCTGAGGTGATATTGTCTAGTTCTGTAAATCCCGTTTCAAGGCCTGTAACACCATCAGTTTCTTGCATCTCATGTACGCGGTTAACCACGTCTTTGATGATGTCTTTAACATTAACAACATCTTGTTTACCACGAGTGACTTGCTCAGCGATTTCAAAGATTTTCTTTTCTGATAAGTCGATCAGATGCTGAACTTCCATATCTTTAGGATTGTAAGCAGTGTCCGCAATTTCATGACTAACAATAATTAACTGGCGATAAACACTAAGCTCACGAACATGCTTGGCATAGGCTTCAATATTAGAAATACTGGGTGTATTTTCAGCAATTTGAGCCAAATAAACAAAGCCACCAATAGTTTCTTCATTGCCATTTTTTTTAACATGTTCTTTGACAGTTAAAATGTCAGCAGGTTTATCGTGTTGTAGCAGGGTTGAAATAGCTTCAAAGATAATTCGATGTGAAGCATTGTAGAAATCAACCGCAGTTAAGATGTCAGCTATTTGATCCCAAGCATCATTGTGCAATAGAAGTCCGCCTAAAACAGATTGCTCTGAATCGAGTGAATTAGGTGGAATTTTGATGTTGTCGATATCCATGGGATTGCCTAAAAAATAAAAAACCCTCTTGCGAGGGTTCTTAATTTTAACTCAATTTGAAGTTAAATTATTACTCTTCTTCTTGAGCCTCTACAACAACTTTAATTGCTACTGAAACAGACGAGTGTAGTGTTACGCTAACGTCGTATTCACCAGTATGGCGAATCGCTTCAGACATGTTGATAGTGCGCTTTTCAACTTCAAATCCAGCTTTAGCAAGGCTTTCAGAAATATCAGCTGTTGTAATAGAACCAAACAACTTACCTTCATCGCCAGCATTTGCTGTAATTGTACAAACCGTGTCAGCCATTTTAGCTTCAATTGTTTGAGCAGCAGATAATGCAGCAGCTTCTTTAGCTTGTAAGTCAGCCTTTAATGTTTCAAACTCAGCTAAGTTTGCTTTAGTTGCAGGTTTAGCTTTTCCACGTGGAATTAAGTAGTTACGTGCATAACCGGCTTTAACATTAGCTAAATCGCCTAAAGCGCCTACTTTTTGAATTGTCTCTAATAAAATTACTTGCATGATCGTTACTCCTATTTCTTGTGCTTATCAGTGTAAGGAATTAGAGCTAAAAATCTAGCTCTCTTAATGGCAGTTGTTAACTGACGCTGAAACTTAGCGCTAGTACCTGTCATTCTTGATGGTGTGATCTTGCCACTTTCATCAATATTCTTTAACAATGTATCAACATCTTTATAGTCGATTCTTTCAACACCTGCCGCTTTGAAACGACAAAAAGTGTTAACTTTAATTTGAGGTCTACGTTTTCTCTTTTGTTGCTTGGCCATAATAAACTCCTATTTTCTAACTGGTTTAGTGTCTTCGTCTTTAGCCGTCATCATGATTGAAGGCTCAGTGATTGCTTTATCTTCAGAAAGAATTAAGTTTCTAAGGATTGCATCGTTAAAACGGAAGTTATAGTTAAGCTTATCAAGCGTATCTTGATCACATTCAATGTTCATTGATAAGTAATGCGCTTTATAAATTTTGTTGATTGGGTAAGCTAGGTGCTTACGACCCCAGTCTTCTTCACGGTGAATTTTTCCACCGCCAGTTGTAATAATTTCTTTGTAGTTATCCATCATTGTGCTTACTTGAGCCGATTGGTCGGGGTGCACAATAAGTGTAATCTCATAATGTCTCATGAGTTGTATCTCCTTATGGTTATTAATAATAGCTTGGAACACCATGTTCTCAAGCAAGGGAGTGGGTATTTTATACTAATTCAGCGTTATTCACAATTATTAAACCATTGTTTTTTATTAAATATTGAAAAAGCACACAATGAATGATTTTGTTAAAATAAAATTAATGAACATTAATATCTCATTTTTTAAGAATACAAAATTTAGTCGCTGGATTGGGGCTCTCGCGATTGTTGCTTTTTTGGCGATCGCAACTAATATATTTCTTCTTAATTCGTTGGTTGTTAGCCACTTTTCAAATAAAACACTTCAAGTGGATTACATTCCATCTTCTAAGGTTGTTGTTAATATGCTGTTATTAACCGAAGATCAGTCATTTTTTAATCATACTGGTGTAGATCTTAAAGAGATTTTGCGCGTGCTTAGGGATTATGTTTTTTATGATAAACCTTTGAGAGGTGCTAGCACTATTACTCAGCAGCTTATTAAAAATGAATTACTGACGCGTGAGAGGCGAGTTGATCGCAAGCTTAAAGAAGTGTTGATGGCTGTATTATTAGAATTGTCTTTTGATAAAAATTTTATTCTTAATTATTATATGAATAGTGTTTACTTGGGTCAAAAAGGTAATTTAGCTATACATGGTTTTGCTCAAGCTGCAAAGTTCTATTTTAATAATGATATTGATAAACTTAATTTGGAAGAAGTGGCAACCTTAGTGGCCATGGTTAAAGGTCCTAGTTATTACCATCCAATTAAATATCCACAGCGATTAGCCAAGCGCAGACAATTAGTATTGAGTCTGTATCATAAGTATGAAAAGATTGTAAAATAAGTAAAAGAGATTACCGCATCAATCCATTACAACTTATGAAAAATATACTTGCCATTGATACCTGTACCGAAGTTTGCTCAGTCAGTCTTTATACTCAGTCACGCAAAACATCACGTTTTATTAAAGATGTAGCAAAAAGTTCAGGATTAATTTTACCTTTGTGTGATGAGGTTTTAGATGAAACGGGTTTGAGTATTCAAGATTTGGATTTAATTGTGTATACCAAAGGACCCGGTGCTTTTACGGGTGTTCGTATGTGTATCAGTGTTGTGCAAGGAATGTCATTAGCATTCGACATTCCAACTTTAGGATTTTCAACATTAGCAGTTGTGGGCTATGGTGCAAGCCAAAAATTTAATACCAGTAAAATCGCGGTTTGTTTGGATGCCCGTATGAATGAAGTTTATTGGGGTGTTTATGAAAATAACAACTTGACCGATGAAGCCATTCTTAAGCCTGAATCTGCACCTCAACTTGGGGTTGATTATATTGGTGTTGGCACTGGTTGGGGTGCGTATCAACAAGCGTTAAGTGATTCTACTGGTATTAGTAATTATCAGTCAGACTTTTATCCTAAAGCCGAGAATCTAATTGAGATGGCGTTAATATATATAAGTAATAAACAGCCAATGGATGGTAATTTACCATTACCAACTTATTTACGTAACAATGTAGCCAAAAAATCCTTAAAATAATTCAAAGATTTTATTAAAAGATATATTATGTGGAAATGGATTCAGGCATTCGCCTCACCTAAAAATTTCTATTCAATAAGTGCCAAAATTATTCCTTGGCTTTTGTACCCGTTTATTATTATCACTTTGGTTGGTTTATATTGGGGCTTGGTTGTTGCACCTGCTGATTATCAGCAAGGTGAAAGCTACCGTATTATGTATGTTCATGTGCCAGCTGCATGGATGAGTATGTTTGTTTATATGGTGTTAGCTTTGTCGGGTGCAATTGGACTGATCTGGCAGATTAAATTAGCCAATGTTGTGGCCAAGGTTTCTGCGCCAATTGGTGCTTCATTTACATTTTTAGCGCTCGTCACAGGTGCTGTATGGGGTAAGCCCATGTGGGGAACGTGGTGGGTCTGGGATGCGCGACTGACCAGTGAGTTAATTTTGTTATTTTTGTACTTGGCTTATATGTCACTTAATAACGCTTTTGACAATCCAAAAACAGCTGCAAAGGCAAGCTCAATTCTAGCTATTGTTGGTTTGATTAACTTACCAATTATTCATTATTCAGTCACTTGGTGGAATACACTTCACCAAGGTGCTTCTATCAGTTCTATTGAAAAAATATCACAGCCAGCTATTCATTCTGACATGTTGTTGCCGTTGGTATTAATGGGTATTTCATTTAAACTACTATATGGTCTTTTGTTGCTAATGCGTGCACGAGATGAAGTATTAACTCAAGAACAGAATAGTGGATGGGTTAAAAAAATCATTATGGAGAAGGGCTAATGACATTGGCAGAATACTTTTCGTTTTTACCATATGGTAAATATGCGTTTTATATTTGGTTTTCATACCTAATGACGTTTGCTGTTATTACGACTTTATTCATTAGAACTAGATCTATCCATAAAAACACAATTAAACAGTTGCGCATCAAATACTCAAGGAGTTAATCAACATGACAAAAAGACAAAGCAGAATGATGCTGGTAGCTATATTAGTTGCTGGGGTAAGTTTGGCAGGCTATTTTGGCTTAAAAGCATTTAGTGAAAATCTTTTATATTACTTTTCACCAACTGACGTAACTGAAGGCAAAGCGCCAGAGGGCAAGAGCTTTCGTTTAGGTGGACTGGTGTCAATGAATAGTGTTAAGCGTGACGGCATCAAGGTAACCTTTGATGTCACAGATAATGCCAATAGCTTTACTATTAAGTACGAAGGCATTCTGCCAGATCTTTTTAGAGAAGGTCAAGGTATTATTACTACCGGCTCATTGGTCGATGGCATATTTATAGCAACAGAAGTGCTTGCCAAGCATGATGAGAATTACATGCCGCCAGAAGTAGCCGCATCACTTAAAAAGAGTGCTGAAAAATAATGGGTAAGTTTTTACCGTTAGTTATTTTTATAGCGTTAGCTTGGTTTTTATTTGATGGCTTGGGTCGAGATACCAAAAAACTACCTTCACCACTAATTGGCAAGTTATTTCCAAATATAGAAGTTGAAGATTTTTCAACTAAAGAAAAATACACCACACACTCCCTACTAAAAGGCAATATAACATTGGTTAATGTTTGGGCCTCATGGTGTGTAACTTGTCGTGCAGAACATCAAATGCTAATCAACATTAGCAAAAATAATTCAGTGCAAATGCTGGGCGTTAATTACAAAGATACTCGCAAAGAAGGCGAGTTTTTCTTAAATAGACTGGGAAACCCTTACGATAAAATTATTTTCGATCAGACAGGTAGGCTAGGTCTAGAGCTAGGTGTTTACGCAACGCCTGAGACTTTTATCGTAGATAATCAAGGGGTAATCCAGTTTAAACGCGTTGGACAGCTTACTCCAGAGATCTGGAAAACACAAATTTTACCGTTAATTCAACAGCTTAAAATATCAGTAAAAACTAATATATAGGGCTTGCTATATTTTTTATAAAAATGCGTTGACAGTAGGGGCGTTTAATGGATAATTCATTCAAAGCATTTTATAACGCTTAACAAATTTCAATATTGAAATACGATTTACGAAACAGGAGAATAAAGTAATGAATAAGTCAGATTTAGTAGCATCAATTGCAGAAACATCAGGTTTAACAAAAGCAGATGCAGCTCGCGCATTAGACGCTACAACAAGTGCAATCACTTCAGCATTGTCAGCGGGCGATAACGTAGCAATTACAGGTTTTGGTAGCTTCTTAGTGAGAGATCGTGCAGCCCGTACTGGACGCAACCCACAAACAGGTGACGCGATTCAAATCAAAGCATCTAAAGTACCTGCATTTAAAGCAGGTAAATTACTTAAAGAATCAGTTAATTCATAAGATTTTTTTCAGTATAATATGCCTCTTGCTTAGCACGTAAGTATTAGGCATATGTTTTCTTGGGCGATTAGCTCAGTTGGTAGAGCGTCGCCCTTACAAGGCGAATGTCACAAGTTCAAGTCTTGTATCGCCCACCAAGAGAACATTTCGGAGCGGTAGCTCAGCTGGTTAGAGTGCCTGCCTGTCACGCAGGACGTCGCGGGTTCGAATCCCGTCCGCTCCGCCATTACTTTTCAAGTATTGGCATCCGAATTCCCCTATATTTAAATATATCTAAAAACACCCTTTTTTCTTATAAACATTTTGTTTATAATCTTGTTTTTCATTATTTAAATTTTTTGGTATTTATTCTTAGATATCAAACTAACTCACATACTTATGCTTAGTTCAATTAAAAACAAAACTAAAGGCTGGTTAGCCTATGTAATTGTTGGTTTAATTACCATCCCTTTCGCTTTATTTGGTATTGGTGAATATTTTACCGGCGCCTCTAATGTTGTTGTTGCGAGTATCAATGATGACAAAATCAGCAAAGAGGAGTTTTTAGCTGAGTTTAATCCGCAAAAAAGACGTCTACAACAAAAACTTGATGAAAAATACGACATTGAGTTTGATGCAGTATTAAAGCAGTCAATTATTAATCAAATGGTTGATAAGCGTTTGTTAAATCAATTGGCTGAAAAAATGTCTCATGCAACTACTGCTACTGAACTTAACACGATCATCCAATCTAACGAATTATTTGCAGATCAGGAGAAGTTTTCTATTGATAAATACAAGCAATTGTTAAGATTAAATGGTTATACGCCAGCTAAGTATGAATCTATTAAAGCTCAGGAATTAACTCAAAATCAAGTTAAATATAATTTGCTTGATTCTGCCTTTGTATTGCCTTCACAGCTCGGTAGATTGCATCAATTAAACTATCAGCAGCGTAAGTTTTCTTATATTCAGTTAGACGCTAAAGATTACACAGCTAAGGTTAATGTTGATGCACAAAGTGTTAAAGATTACTTTAACAATCAAAAAGATTCTTTCTTTGCGCCAGAGCAAGTCAAAGTTCAATTTGTTGAGCTTTCACTGGCTGAAATTGCTAAAAAAGTTAGCGTTAATGATGATGATTTATTTAATTTTTATGAAGATGAGCAAACTCGATTTACTACTGATGAAGAACGTCAGGCTCAGCACATTCTGATTGATGATGAAAAAACCGCAAATGAAGTATTGGTATTATTAAATAAGGGTGGTGATTTTGCTAAATTAGCTGCAGAATACTCTCAAGATACAGGCTCTAAAGATTCTGCTGGCGATTTAGGCTTCTTTACTCGTGGCGTTATGGTGGGTGCTTTTGAAGATAGTGCTTTTACTATGAAGGAAGGCGAGTTAAGTGGCTTGATTAAATCAGAGTTCGGTTTTCATATTATTAGATTAAATAAAATAAAGTTAGGTGAGGTTAAGCCGTTTGATCAAGTTAGATCAGAGCTGATTGAGTTATACACTCAGTCTCAAGCGCAAAAAGATTTATATAATCTAACGGAGCAAATGGCTAATTTGGCTTATGAGGCAAATCTAGAAGAGCTTGCTGGTCAGATGAATTTACAGTTGCAAACTACTGATTTCATTAATAGACAAAATACTCAGATTGACCCTAAGATGCTTAAGGCAGCATTTAGTAATGTCGTTCTTAATGCTAATGAGAATTCAGAAGTTCTAGAGCTTGGTGGGGATCGCTATGTAGTCCTACACTTGAAAGAAAAACTAGCACAACGACAAAAGACTTTTAATGAGGTTGAGAGTGAGATCAATACATATCTAACTAGTCTATTGTCAAAAACATTTGTTGATAGTATTGCCGCACAAATTGTGAAGCATGCCAAAGTTGGTGATGACAAATCTATTGAATCGCTAATGAATAAAAATTCTCTATCATGGAATAATGTCGGTTGGATTGGTCGTGATTCGAACAAGGCCGATGCAGCTATTATTGATAAGGTTTTTGCATTAGCCAAGCCAAACAATGGCTCAGTGTTTAGTGCTCAAAGTTTAGGTAATCAAAGTGCTGTAGTAATAGATTTATCAGCACTTAAAGCGACTAGTGAAAAGGTGCCAGAACAAGCGCTAGAAAACATCCTGATTGGCTTTGAGTCGAATGAAATATTTGTTAATATTTTGCAAATGCTTCGCAAGCAGGCGGATATAAAAATATTTAATCAAAGCTTATAATGATTAAATAGGTAGATTATGACGGTTCAATTTATCAGTAGACCGAAGATACCAACAATCCTATGACAGTTGAGTTCGATTAACATTAAACGAATGAACATAAAAAAGCCTTGATCAATCAAGGCTTTTTTATGTATCAGGCAATTTAGTTATTATTCAGGACCTTTATCGTAAAAGTTATAGCCAGAGTCAATATAAGTTATCTCACCAGTAATACCAGAAGCCAAGTCTGAACATAAGAATGCAGCAGCATTACCCACCTCTTCAGTGGTTACAGTACGTTTAAGGGCAGATGAGTCAGCAGCATAATCAAGCAACTTACCAAAGTCTTTAATACCAGCAGCAGCCAATGTTTTGATTGGGCCTGCTGAAACAGCGTTAACACGAATGCCACGATCAGGACCTAGTGCGGCGGCCATGTATCGAACATTAGCTTCAAGCGATGCTTTAGCAACACCCATAACATTGTAATTTGGAATGGCACGAATGGCACCTAAGTAACTAACTGTTAATAACGCACCATTATCGTTCAGCATTGTTCCCGCTGCTTTAGCAAGAGCGGTAAAACTATATGAGCTAATATCATGAGCAGTTGCAAAATTCTGGCGTGTTGTTGCTTCAATATAGTTTCCATCTAGGGCATCTCGGGGTGCAAATGCAACTGAGTGTACGATAATATCAAAATTATCCCAATGCTTTTTAAGCTCGGTAAAGGTTTGCTCAATGCCTTCATCAGTAGCCACGTCACATTCAATAACAATGTTAGAGTTACAAACTACTGCACACTTATCTACACGCTTTTTTAATTTCTCATTTTGGTAAGTTAGTGCAATTTCACACCCTTGTTTTGCCATTGCTTCGGCAATGCCCCAAGCAATAGAGCGGTTAGAGGCGACGCCAACAACCAATGCTTTCTTTCCAGTCATGAAACCCATAAAATCTCCAAAATGTCATTAATAAAAAACAAATTATAACCTACACAGCACCTATAATAGCTAACTGTTATTGTAATTATTAATTTACAAATGTTAGATATTTTATTAACCCCAATTCGCGCATTTCGAATGCGTTACATTCCATTACTGCTGATTTATTTTTCATATGGTAGTGGTGTATTTACAGCGATTGCTGTAAATTTTTGGGTTAAGGACTCGCTTGATATGTCTGCTGCTAATTTGGCTGAATTGGCTGTATGGCTAGGTGTTCCTTGGACGGTGAAAATGATTTTTGGCTCACTCGTCGATAGTGTAAATATCTTTGGCTCAAATCGAAAATCCTATGTCTATATTGGCGCGGTGTTAATCACTATCAGCTCGCTAATGATGATTGCTGTTGTTGGTGATTATGCCATTGTTGAGGATTTGTCTAAAAAAGCTGTGTATGTTTTTGCAAGTATTATTGCAGTGGTTGGTTTTGTTATGCAAGATGTGGTGGCTGACACCATGACCACAGAGGTAATTGACAAAACCCAATCTCGTGAAAAGATCAACCAAGAGTTAGCAACCATTCAAGTATTAGCTAGATTGTCTTTAGGTTTTGCTATTTTTATTACTGGCTGGATTGGCGGTGAGTTAGCCGATGTCTTTCATGACAATCGAGAAGTTGTTTTTAAAATAGCATTATTTGTACCGCTATTATCGATACTGGGCGTTACTCTTGTTAAGCTTAATCCTGTGCCAGTTTCGCCAGTCAACAAGCAGGTTCTATTTGGTGGCTTTCTGTTTGCAATTTTTATTGTATTGATGGGTTATAACGATGTACCTTATTCACAAGAAATTGTTTTTGTTATCTCCTTATCGGTAGTACTTTATCTATTATCAGACTTGATTAATGATCTTGAAGCTGACACTATTCGTCACATTAAAATGGCCATGATTATCATCTTTGTTTATCGAGCAATGCCATCAGTAGGTGCGGGCTTGAGCTGGTGGGAAATTGATATTTTAGGTTTTGATGAATCTTTCTTTGCTAAGTTGTCTGCGATTGGTGGTGGTATTGCTTTACTTGGTATGTGGTTCTCAGCTAAGTTTATTATTAAGCGAGATATAGCCGAAGTACTCATCTTCTTAACCATTATTGGCACCTTGTTATCTTTGCCAATTCTTGCAATGTATTACGATATTCATACTATGCTTGGCTTTGATGCACGTACTGTGGCTTTGGTTGATACTGCTATGGCCTCACCGTTTGATTATATTGCCCAAGTGTTAATGCTTACCTTGGTGGCTATTTATGCACCCGAGGGTAAGAAAGGTACTTGGTTTGCCTTAATGGCAAGCTTAATGAATATTGCCTTGAGTGCTGGAGGGCTGTTTACCAAATATCTAAATCAGATGTTTGTTGTCACTCGTGAAGTAGTCACTGATGGTGTTATTATCACAGCGCAAAATTACAGCGAGCTTGGTAGTTTGCTCTGGGTAGTAATTATTATTGGATTTGTTGTGCCAATTATCACTATTATTAAATATAATCCAAATAAGGCATGAAACATTTAAAGTGGTATTTATTCGTACTATTATTGATTGTTGCTGATCAGATAACCAAGCTACTGGTCTATGGCTATATAAAACCGTATGAAACATTTGAAATTACCAGTTTTTTGAGTATTACTCATGTGCATAACTATGGTGCAGCTTTTAGTTTTTTAGCTAATGAGGATGGCTGGCAGCAATATTTTTTAGTATCTGTTTCTGCTATCGCCAGTTTGGCATTAATTATATGGATGTCAAAAACTAGCTCAACTCAGCTTGCTAAACTTTGCGCATTGAGCTTGATTTTATCAGGCGCTGTTGGTAATTTGATTGATCGATTTGCACTGGGTTTTGTTATTGATTTTATTGATTTACATTACCAGGATTTATACTGGCCGGTATTTAATATAGCTGATATAGTCATTACTTTAGGTGTTATTTTATTGATTATGGTTGATATCAAGCAAAATAAAAAGGTCAAACAATGAGCGATTGTTTAATTGTTGGTGGCGGTATTATTGGCATGATGAGTGCTCGATCACTTGCACTGTCCGGTGCAAAAGTTACGCTACTTGATCAGAATAAATGTGCACAAGAATCCTCTTGGGCGGGTGGTGGTATTATCTCTCCGCTTTACCCTTGGAAATATGACAAACTCACCAACGAGTTAAGCCAAGCATCCCAACTGGTCTACGAGCAACTATGTGTCCAAATATTTGAAGATACAGGGCTTGACCCTCAGTATTTAAAATCAGGCTTATTAATGATGGATGAGTTTGATACGGTTGAGGCAAAATCATGGATGCAAGATCATCAACTAAATTATCAAGTGCATGAAGATGGCGCACTATTTGAACATATTGCTCAAGTTCGAAATCCAAGATTATTGAAAGCATTAAAAGCAGATGTTATTAGCAGAGGCGTGACTATCATTGAGCAAACTAAAGTCGAGCAATTGCTAGTTCGTAATGATCAATCACTTGGTGTTAAAACACCTTATAAAAATTATTTATCAGACTCTGTTGTGGTTTGTTCAGGTGCTTGGAGCTCCCAGTGGTTAGAATTGACACAAGAGGTGTTTCCAGTAAAAGGTCAAATGATAGTTCTTAAATCTGATCCGGGTGTGGTTAATCACATCATACTGGACCAAGGTCGTTATATCATCCCAAGAAAAGATGGGCGTATACTAGTTGGCTCAACTATGCAAAATGTTGGTTTTGATCGATCTATTGATGAGCAGACTCGCCAATCATTACATGAATTTGCTTCAAAGCGTTTTTCTAGTTTGGCTAAGGCTGAAGTTGAGCATCACTGGTCAGGCTTTAGGCCAGCAAGCAAGTCCTCTAAAGTATTATTAGGTAAGCATGCTAATTTTGATAATGTTTATTTGAATACTGGCCATTTTCGTAATGGTCTTAACATGGCACCTGAAAGTGCCAAACGAATTACCCAATTAATAACCAATGAAAACTAAACTTTTATTATCATTTATATTATTAATCACGAATGTGGCGAATGCTCAGCTATTTAAAGTATCTGACCAAGGTGCAATTTTGAATAATTCATCGACTGATCAACGATGCATATTAGACGATAAATCTAAACTCGTATGGGAGGTTAAGCTAGCAAGCAAAGGCCTGCAAAACGCACAAAATACCTATACCTGGTTCGATGGCAAGACTGGAATATTGAACGGTGATTATTCGCACAATTGCCATTGGGCTAGTGAATGCAATACAAAAAAATATGTAAAAGCTGTTAACACTATTAAGCTATGTCAACAGATAAATTGGCGCTTACCTACTGAAGCAGAACTAAAAACACTTATGCTTTATGGTGATGAAGACCTCTTGATTAATCAGCAGTTTTTCCCCAATACCCAGCTTAAATCTTATTGGAGTTCAGACCAGCTGAATGACGATATTGCCATTGATGTGCCTTTCTTTTATGGTGGCTCTAAAAGTGCAGATAAGTCATTTGACGCTTATGTGCGTTTGGTAACTAATGCTAACTAGAGTATTTGATCAAGCTTTATTAGATTCGTATTCGGATGATATCCCCTCCTTTTTAAAAAAAATATACGCAGCTCGTCAAGTCTCTGAATCGCAATTAACACTTGGTCTTAATCATCTTTTGATTCCAAAATTTGATCAACTAAGCACCGCATTAAGTTTATTGGAGCAATCTTTACTTGAGCAGAAAAGAATTTTGATCATTGGAGATTTTGACTGTGATGGTGCCACTGCATCTGTTGTGGCGGTTAAATCGTTGAGAATGATGGGCGCTAAGTATGTAGATTTTTTAGTGCCAAATCGTTTTGAGCATGGCTATGGCTTAAGTCCAGAAATTGTAAACTTAGCGATCAAAGAAAAACAACCTGATTTGATCATCACCGTTGATAATGGTATATCAAGTTTTGATGGTGCTACGTTGGCCAAAAAATCAGGCATTAAAGTGATTATCACTGACCATCACTTGCCAAGTGACACATTGCCAGAAGCTGATGCAATTATTAATCCAAATCTTAAAGGTTGTGATTTTCCGAGTAAAAATTTAGCTGGCGTTGGCGTGTGTTTTTATTTGTTTTCATCGCTTAAAAGCCATCTTAACAAAACCCAATATTTTTCTGATCATGGTATTGCACTGCCAGATTTACGCACTGTACTTGATTTAGTGGCATTGGGTACTGTGGCAGATGTGGTGAAACTTGATCAAAATAATCGAATTTTAATTGATCAAGGCATTAAGCGCATTCAACAAAAACTTTGCTCGCCTGGTATTCTAGCGCTATTAGAAATTGCCAATCGCCCAGCACAAACCTTACAAGCGAGCGACCTTGGATTTGCAGTGGGCCCTCGTTTAAATGCAGCAGGGCGTCTTAGTGATATTTCACGTGGCATTAAGTGCTTGCTCACAGATGATATGAATGATGCAAGACGATATGCTCAAGAGTTAGAAGAGTTTAATAATAAACGCAAAGAAGAGCAAACTCGAATTCAAGATGAGGCGCAAGCCATTGTTGATGCGCAAGATGTTAGCGAGGGTAAATTTTCCCTTAGTTTGTTTGATCCTTCCTGGCATGAGGGTATTGTTGGTATTGTTGCAGGAAAGCTCAAAGAGGATTATCACTGCCCAGTCGCTGTATTTGCAAAATCTGGTGATTTTTTAAAAGGCTCTATTCGCTCTATCCCCAGTGTTCATGTTAAAGACTTATTGGATTTAGTCGATCGTGAGCACCCAGGTATTATTTTAAAATTTGGTGGCCATGCAATGGCAGCTGGACTTAGTATTAAAGCTGAAAATTTCTGGTCATTTAAGCGTGCTTTTAATGATGCCATTAAAACCCACTTAGAAGATGAACTGCCTAAAGTTGAGCTGCTAACTGATGGCGTGTTGTCAGCATTTGACTTGTCACTTAACAATGCTCAAATTTTAAAAGATGCAGGCCCTTGGGGGCAAGGGTTTGAAGAGCCTGTATTTTTTGGTGACTTTGAAATTGTTGACCAAAGGGTGGTTGGTGAAAAACACCTAAAGTGTCGACTTAAGCTTAAAGATGATAATAAAGTGCATGATGCGATAGCATTTTTTCAAGCGCCGCTTGAATCGACTCAAGTTAAAGTTGCTTATAAATTATCCATCAATATTTGGCGCGGAAATACTTCTCTACAACTAATGGTTGAGCAAATATCAGCCACAAAATAAGGTAAAATTAGACCTTTTATTTTGATCATTTTTACATGCCAATAATCATCACACTACCTGATGGAACGAAAAAAACTTTCGATCAAGCGCTTAGCGTATTTGAAGTTGCTAAATCTATTGGCTCTGGCTTAGCCAAAGCAACCCTTGCTGGCAAGGTAAATGGAGAGTTAGTCGATGCTTCTTATATGATTGAATCTGATGCTAGTGTTTCAATTGTTACTGCTAAAGATGACGAAGGTCTAGAAGTGATTCGTCATTCTACTGCGCATCTTTTAGCGCAAGCCACACAAATGCTATATCCAGAAGCACAGGTAACTATTGGACCTGTGATCGATAATGGTTTTTTCTATGATTTTGCTTATAAAGACGGTTTTTCAGAATCTGATTTAGCCAAAATTGAAAAAAATATGAAAAAATTGGTTAAGCAAAGTCTTAAGATTGAGCGTTCTGAGATGTCTCGTGATGAAGCGGTTGCTTTCTTTAAAGCTAAAGGTGAGCATTATAAGGCTGAAATTATTGAGTCTATCCCAGCTGATCAACCTCTTTCATTGTATAAGCAAGGTGATTTTATTGATTTATGTCGTGGCCCTCATGTGCCATCAACATCACGTTTAAAAGCATTTAAATTAATGAAGTTAGCGGGCGCTTACTGGCGCGGTGACTCAAACAATGAAATGCTACAACGTGTATATGGTACAGCGTGGGCAACTAAAGAAGATCTTGAAGCTCACCTGCACCGATTGGAAGAAGCTGAAAAGCGCGACCATCGAAAAATTGGTAAAACTCAAGATTTATTCCATATGCAAGAAGAAGCACCAGGCATGGTGTTTTGGCATGAAAAAGGCTGGACGTTATATCAAATTGTTGAGCAGTACATGCGTACTGTATTTAGAGATAATGACTATAAAGAAGTGCACACACCACAGTTGATTGATAGATCACTTTGGGAAAAATCAGGGCATTGGGATAAATTTGGTGACAACATGTTTACCACCAGTAGTGAGAATCGTGATTATGCGGTTAAACCAATGAACTGCCCAGCCCATATTCAAATTTTTAACCAAGGTCTTAAGTCATATCGTGACTTACCATTGCGTTTAGCAGAATTTGGATCTTGTCATCGTAATGAGCCGTCAGGTACGTTGCACGGTATTATGCGTGTGCGAAATTTTGTTCAAGACGATGGCCATATTTTTTGTACAGCAGATCAAATTCAATCAGAGGTGTCAAATTTTATCGATTTAACATTTGATGTTTATAAGCATTTTGGATTTGACAATGTTGATATTAAACTATCTACTCGCCCTGAAAATCGAGTTGGTTCAGATGAGGTGTGGGATCGTGCTGAAGCGGCTTTAGCAGAAGCGCTAGACGCAAAAGGTATTAAGTGGGAATTACAAGAAGGCGAGGGTGCTTTCTACGGTCCTAAAATTGAATTTGTCTTAAAAGACTGTCTAGATCGTGAATGGCAGTGTGGTACATTGCAAGTTGATTTCTCTATGCCAGAGCGCCTAGATGCACACTATATTGCTGAAGATAACTCAAAGCAAACACCTGTTATGTTGCACCGTGCAATTGTTGGATCATTAGAAAGATTTGTAGGAATTTTGATCGAACATTATGAGGGTGCGTTCCCTTCATGGCTTGCACCAATTCAAGCAGTTGTTCTGAATATTTCTGAAAAACAGCTTGATTTTGTCAAGGAAGTTAACGAAAAGTTAAAAAAACAAGGACTTAGAGTGATTTCAGACTTGCGTAATGAGAAGATAGGCTTTAAAATACGCGAGCATTCCATGCAACGTTTTCCATATATTTTGGTAGCGGGTAAGCGTGAGATGGAAAATAACGAGATTTCAGTACGTAAACGTGGTGGCGAAGACTTAGGTTCGATGTCACTTGAAGCGTTTGTTGAATTAGTAAATAAAGAAACGGTAGAGGAATAATTATTAAAAAATCAAATAAGAACAAAACTCGAGTTAACGATTATATTAGAGTTTCAGAAGTTCGATTAATTGATGCAGAAGGCGGGCAAGTCGGTATTGTTGAAACTGGCGAAGCAAAGCAAAGAGCTAAAGATGTAAACTTAGATTTAGTAGAAGTTTCTCCAAACGCGGAGCCGCCAGTATGCAAGATTATGGATTTTGGTAAATATGTCTATGAGCTAAAGCAACAAAAGAAAGAAGCTAAAAAGAAACAAAAGAAAACCCAAGTTAAAACCATTAAATATCGTCCTGGCACAGAAGAGGGTGATTACCAAATTAAATTTAGAAATTTGGTTAAATTTTTAGACAATGGTGACAAGGTTAAAGTAAGTATTTGGTTCCGTGGCCGCGAAATGCAGCACAAAGAACTTGGCATGGTAATGCTAGACAGAATTGAGAAAGATACAGAAGAATTTGCAAATGTAGAACAAAAAGCAAAGATGGAGGGTCGTCAGCTAGGCATGATGCTGGCACCCAAATCGAAAAAGAGGTAGGGGCCTAACAGCACTATTTCTTTAATTTTAAGAAAGTTATTCGCAAGAATAACAAATATGTCCAATGGACAAGGAGTAAATTATGCCGAAGATGAAAACAAACCGAGGTGCTGCGAAGCGCTTTAAGAAAACTGCCAGTGGTGGTTATAAGTGTAAACACTCTCACTTACGTCATATCTTGACTAAAAAGAGTACTTCTAGAAAACGTAGTTTACGTTCACCTGACATGGTCGAGAAAGCCGACGTGCCAATGGTTCGTAGAATGTTACCGTATAGTTAAAGGAGTATAGAAAATGGCAAGAGTATCAAGAGGTGTGCAAGCGCACGCAAGACATAAGAAAATTTTAAAGAAAGCTAAAGGTTATTACGGTGCACGTTCAAAAGTGTATCGTGTTGCTAAGCAAGCAGTAATTAAAGCGGGTCAATATGCATACCGTGACCGTCGTCAGAAGCGTCGTCAATTCCGTAGACTTTGGATTGTACGTATTAACGCAGAAGCTCGTAATTGTGGTTTAAGCTATTCAAGAATGATTGATGGCCTAAACAAAGCAGGTATTGAGATTGATCGTAAAGTTTTATCAGATATTGCAATTTTTGATAAAGCCGCTTTCGCCAAGATTGCGGATCAAGCAAAAGAGGCTATAGCTAAAGCAGCTAAATAGTCCAAACTAAAGCCATGATTTATCATGGCTTTTTTCATACCAAATGATAAAAGACCTCTTTAACAATTTATGATAATTCTTAAACAACTGCATAAATTCTTAAAGACGTCTTCAACTAAATGATTAATACAATTCTTGAAAAAGCTAAGTTAGCCATCGTTGATGCACAAGACTTAAAGGCATTAGATGAAATCAGAGTTACCTTTCTGGGTAAGAAGGGCGAACTAACAGCACTACTTAAAGGCCTAGGCAAACTATCAAAAGAAGAACGCCCTAAAATGGGTGAAGCTATCAATCAAGCAAAGGTTGATGTTCAGGCTTTATTGACTGATAGAAAAAATCATTTAGAAACGATCGAGTTAGAGAAAAGATTGTTAGAAGAGCAAGTAGATGTATCTCTTCCAGGGCGCAATGCTGAAATGGGTGGTTTACATCCAGTAACCATTACTCTAAAGCGTATTCAAGCATTATTTGCTAAGAATGGTTTTGAAGTGGCTACGGGTCCAGAAATTGAAGACGACTTTCATAATTTCACTGCATTAAACATTCCTGAGCATCATCCGGCTCGTGCCATGCACGATACCTTCTACTTTGATGGTAGTACAGTATTAAGAACGCATACCTCTCCTGTGCAAATTCGCACCCTAGAAAAACAAGAGCCGCCAGTGCGTATTATTGCGCCGGGCCGTGTATATCGCTGTGATTCTGATATCACTCACACGCCAATGTTTCATCAAGTTGAGGGTTTGATTGTTGATAAAAATGCAAATTTTGCACAATTGAAGGGTTTGTTGATTGACTTCTTGCGAGCATACTTTGAAAAAGATGATCTTCAGGTACGTTTTCGCCCATCTTACTTTCCGTTTACCGAACCTTCTGCTGAGGCAGACATTGAGTGTGTAATTTGTGGTGGTGATGGTTGTCGAGTTTGTAAAAAAACTGGCTGGTTGGAAGTTCTGGGTTGTGGCGTTGTACACCCAAATGTACTTAACTCAGTTAATGTAGACTCTGAAGAGTTTACTGGTTTGGCTTTTGGTATGGGTGTAGAGCGTTTAGCAATGTTGCGTTACGGCGTAAACGACCTAAGACTATTCTTTGAAAATGACATTCGTTTTCTAAAACAATTTAAATAAGTATATGAATATTTCAACATCATGGTTACGTGAATGGATTTCTCCTGTTGTCACAGATGAGGCACTAGCAGAGCAATTAACAATGGCAGGTCTTGAGGTGGATGGTATAAAAACTGTCGCACCTATGTTTAGTAAAGTTGTTGTGGGACATGTGGTTTCTTGCGAAAAACATCCAGATGCAGACAAACTTAATTTGTGCCAGGTAGATGTTGGCGAAGCTGAGTTAGTTCAAATTATTTGTGGTGCTAAAAATGTACGCACAGGACTAAAAGTAATCGCAGCACTTGTTGGTGCTAAACTGCCCGGTGATTTTAAAATCAAAAAAGCCAAACTTCGTGGTGTTGAATCATTCGGTATGATTTGCTCTGAATCTGAATTAGGCATGAGCGATTCTTCAGATGGTATTGCTGAATTAAATAGCGAAGCGCCAATTGGTCAGGATATTAGAGAATATTTAGATCTTGATGATAATATTATTGAGCTAGACATTACACCAAACCGTGGCGATTGTTTTTCTGTGTTGGGCGTTGCTCGTGAAGTTAGCGCTAATTACGGTATGGCATTTGTTATGCCAGAAATTGATATTACAGCTACAGGCAACTCGAGCATTGCCACTAGTGTTAGCAATACTGCCGCTTGTCCTAAATATTTAACTAGATCAATCAAAGGTATTGATAACAGCATACAAACGCCTAAATGGATGACTGATAAGCTGACAAGATCAGGCCAAGCAGTGCATTCTCCAGTAGTTGATATTACTAATTACGTGCTAATGGAATTAGGCCAACCAATGCATGCTTTTGATCTTGCTAAAATTAAAGGTTCGATTGAAGTTAGAAATGCAGTTGCTGGCGAGACTGTTGAGCTGTTGAATGATTCAACAGTAACACTAAAAGAAAATACATTGGTGATTGCAGATGGTGATTCTGTTTTGGCCATAGCGGGTGTTATGGGTGGGCAATCAAGCTCAACACAAGCAACAACAACAGATATTTTATTAGAAAGTGCATTTTTTGAGCCAGTGTCTATTGCTGGAAAGGCAAGAGACTATGGATTGCATACAGAGTCATCATTACGCTTTGAGCGTGGTGTTGATTTTAAAATTACAGAATTAGCACTTGACCGAGCTGCACAATTAATTGTTGAGATTTGCGGTGGTGAAGTGAGCAAAGTTACTAGCAATATTGATGAATCAGCTTTGCCAGAATTATCACCAATTACAATCACTAGAGCAAAGATTCAAAAAATTCTTGGCTTTGAATTAGATAGTAATTGGATTGAAGAAAAATTTATTAATCTTGATTTTGAAATTAGCGATAAAACAGCTGATTCTTGGACAATTATTCCACCAAGCTTTAGGTTTGATATTCGTATTCCGGCTGATTTGATTGAAGAATTGGCAAGATTGTACGGCTATGATAAATTACCAGTTCAGAAGTTATCTCTAGATGCAAATATTAACGTTATCAAAGAAGCGCAAACTGACAAATACGATGTCATGCAAGCATTGGTTAGTCGCGGCTATCAAGAAGTAATTACCTATAGTTTTATTTCTGAAAAGTACCAGGATTTAATCGATCCATCAGCTAAAAAGATCACCTTAACCAATCCGATCTCTGCAGATATGTCAACAATGCGTTCATCGCTTTGGCCGGGACTGTTGCAAACAGTAGAGTCTAACCAGCGACGTGGACATACAGATGCTCGATTTTTTGAAATTGGTCTGTGTTTTGGCGGTGTTAAAGCTGACGAACAGTCTAACAAACTGGCTGGCATTATTACCGGCAATCGATTCGAAGCACAATGGTCTACAGAGCCACAAGCACTAGATTTCTTTGATGCTAAAGCAGATTTAGAATCATTATTAAGCTTAACTTCAGAAAGCTTTAGTTTTGAAGCTGCTGAACATCCAGCATTACAAAAAGGTCAAAGTGCCAATATTCTACTTAACGGGCAATCTGTAGGTTGGATCGGTGCATTGTCACCAATTGTTCAAAAAGAATTATCCCTACCTAAATGTTATTTGTATGAAATTGATCTAGAGGTTGTGTTGTCAGCTAAGATAGCCAAATACCAACCTTTCTCTTCATATCAGCAAGCGCAACGAGATATTGCCTTGGTGGTTGATCAATCGACACCTGTTGCTCAGTTAACTGATGCAATTAAAGGTTTGAATCAAGAGCATTTTGTTGGCGTTAGTTTGTTTGATGTTTACCAAGGTGAGCATATCGATACTGGCAAGAAAAGTATCGCTCTAAACTTAGCTTATCAGTCGTTAGAAGCAACATTAGCTGATGATGAAGTTAATGCTAAAGTTGATGAGGTGCTAGCCTTATTAAAAGACAAGTTTAACGCAGCCCTAAGATAATGTCGCTAAGTAAAAAAGACATTGCTGATGGCTTGGTACGTGAGATGGAAATTACCCACGCTCAAGCGCTGCAATTAACCAATGATTTTTTCAATCAAATTCAATTAAAGCTTGCCGAAGGTGAAGAAGTTAAACTCTCTAGTTTTGGAAACTTTAATCTTAGAGAGAAATCAGCACGTCCGGGTAGAAATCCAAAAACTGGCAAAGAGGTAATGATTTCAGCTAGAAGGGTAGTTAGCTTTAAGGCAGGCCCAAAACTAAAAAAACTAACTCAAGAGGGTTAGTTTTTTTTGTAGCTTTTAACAACCTTGATAAAAGGTTGTTTTTAGTCTGAAATAGCAGTCATAAAACCTTTAAGAACCGGCATAACTTTGCCAATGATTTTTTGATTTTTGTCAGCGTTATTAACATGACCTTCAATTAATTTATTTGTTTCAAGTAGTGTTACTTGATAATCATCATCAAATTCAAAGTTAATAAAGTAGAAGCCTTTGGCTTTATCTCTAACTGATCTTACTGATAAGAAATCAGTCTCCCAAGCTAATTCAGCAGTAAATACTGCGTTTGAATCAGTCGTATTTTTTTGCACAAGAATAAAGGTTGAGCCAAAATGAAAAATAAAGTGCTTGGCGCTACAGCTAGAAGCAGGCAATGAAGAGATATCTCCACGCTCAAGTGCATCAGCTATTTGCTTAAGCTGAGCATTATTTAATTGAATGTATTTTGCATCCAAATAGACATTAACATCTGTATCAGGGTGGTTATTTTTAATATAATCAACTAACTTATTTAACATGGCTTTGTGCTGTAAATGAAAGAGGTGAATTATACCTGATTACATTTTAACAGCCAAGTGGCTGTTAGCTCTGGTCTAAACTATGTGTGTATTTAATTGCGTAAACGTCGAATATACTAATGGCCATGGCAGCAATAATTGGACCAATAAACAAGCCTAAAATTCCAAATTGCATAATCCCTGCAAGAGTTGATAGTACGGTAATTAGTGTATGGTCAAGGGCACTTTTTTGCCCTGATTTCTTAGAGATTTTTTGAATAATCATTGGTCTAATAAAGTGATCAACAACAGTGCCAATTAAAAAAGCGCCAAATATGACAATAATTAAGGCATCAACACTTTGCCCTTGTGAATATAAATACAAGCTTAGTGGTAGCCAAATGATCAACCCACCAAGTACAGGGATAAAGCTTGCTAGCGCCATTGCCAAACCAAAATACAAAACAGGCAGCCCAACAAGCATCACTCCGATTGAGAAGATGACACCTTGGAGAATGGCAATAATAAACACACTGCCAACCAAGCTAACAGATAAGCCTGCAAATTGTTGCAAGAGAATATCGTCCAGGTGATTTTCTAAAGGTGATAAATCTTTTAAGCGTTTCACTGTGCTTTTGCCATCAATATAGAAATAGTACAATGAAAAAATAACCACAATCAAAAAGAAAATAAAGTGAGATGACAAATTAACAATACTCTTTAGAATCACCATAGAAAAGTCTTTTAGACTGATAATAATGCTATCTAAGTTGTTACCTATTGAGTCTTTTAAATTATTGATAATTGCATCAGATAGTGGCAGGGTCATGATAATTTGATCAAATACGATTTTAGAGTTTTCTGCAGTGAAGTCTGACTTTATGGTTTGAATAAGGTTCGACACTTCAATGCCACTCATTAATAAAACGTAGCTCAATGGCAATATCAAAATAACAGTGATTAGCAACGTCAGAATGATGGCAGATAGGCTTGCAGAAAAACGAGTCTGTAATTTTGTGTATTGTCCAAAACTTGCAATGGCAATTAACAATGCTAAAAACAATGAAGGAATAAAGGCTGCAAAAAGCCAAATAAGACCACCAATGGCAAGTAGCAATAGGCTCAGCATAAAGCCGTGTTCATAAGGGGCTTGGTTGTTTGTATTCATTGATTTTCCATTTTTGTAACCGTATAGGCCACTTCTTCATAAGGGTGTGCAAACTTCATGGCTTCGATTGCCATTTTTAAATTATCATCCACGCACATCATTTCAACTTTATATTCTTCAATGGCTTCGAGTTCATCTAGATAGCCAATAGCAGGCTTTGCATCTCCTACCGGTTTGAACTGTCCCATACCAGTGGTTTGCCAAGCACAGTTTTCGTAGTTATTAAACTTACCAGCACCAGCTTCAAACATGGCATTTTTAACAATCTCTAAATCTGCTTCTGGCACATAAAAACTAATTTGATACATTAAAAAACTCCTTTTAAATAGCGCTGACGCTCATCTTCTTGCATGCGCTCAATGGCATATCTTAAAGTAGTTCTAGGTAGTTGTGCATAGTTTTCTTCTAGGAAGGTCTTGCAAGTATTGCTATCTTTTTTGTAAATCTCCCTTAACATCCAGCCCACAGCCTTATGGATCAAATCTTCTTGATCGTGCAACAATATCTTGCTAATATTAAGTGTTGGCTTAAAGTCGCCGTGTTTAATAAAGGCAAATGTCGCAACAATAGAAATGCGTCTGAACCACAAATTACCCGAGATAGCCCAATTATCAAGCAGTGGTAATTGTGCTTGATGGTTAAATAGGTAATCACCAATAATATGAGGTGTTGAACAATCAACTAAATCCCAGTTGTTTGCCGCCTGTAGATTATTAATATAATAATCAAATATCTTGTGTTGATTTCCAGACCGATATTGATAAACCAATATAATCAAGCCACAGTAGCGAACTTCATGAATTTTATGGTTAATCAACTGTTCAATTTCATCAAAGCCAATGTGTTGATAAACTTGCTTAGCAATTGATTGAATTTTTGGTGTACGTACACCTATAAACTGATCAAACTCACTATATTGTCCCGGCCCAGTTTTAAAGTAGTATTCGTTTTGTTTCTTTCGTTCAACGGTAGCGAAAGATTTGAGTTGTGTGATAATTTCTTGGGCGATCATCGACTATACTATGGGTTTTATTAAGAGTCTAATCATACATGCAAACAGCCTATTTTGCCGGTGGATGCTTCTGGTGTGTCGAAGCCATATTTCAGCGTATTAACGGTGTCAGTCGTGTTGAATCTGGCTATTGCAATGGCCATGTTGAAAGTCCAACTTATCAAGATATTTGCACAGGCAATAGTGGTCATGCTGAGGTGGTTAAGATTGATTTTGATGAATCGTTAGTAGCTTTTGAGCAATTGTTAGAAGTGTTTTTTGCCACACATGATTCAACCACGCTTAACCAACAAGGTAACGACAAAGGTACACAATATCGATCTGCAGTGTTTTATATAAACACTGAGCAGAAAAAACAAGCCAATCAATTTATTGAAAAAATGAATGACAATGTTGTAACTGAGGTGAGTGAGCTGGATGTGTTTTATCCAGCAGAGGGTTATCATCAGAATTATTTTAATAATAATCCAAATCAGCCTTATTGCAATATGTTGATCGCACCTAAAATTAATGAATTCTTTGGGAAAATCTCATAAAATAGAGTTATGAACGATCAACAGCTACTTAGATATTCTCGACAAATAATGCTCCCAGAAGTGGGTGTAGAAGGTCAAGAAGTGTTACTCGGATCAACCATGCTACTAATTGGCATGGGTGGGCTTGGCGCACCAACTGCGTTGTATTTGGCTGCTGCAGGAGTGGGTCATCTTATCATTGCGGATTTCGACACCGTGGAGTTGTCCAATTTACAGCGACAAGTGATTCATCATACGAATGATATTGGCAAGCTAAAAGTTGATTCAGCCAAGCAGAAAATGCAAGCAATCAATCCGACTATTAAAATTACCAGCGTCAGTGATCTTGATGAAAACAATCTATCCAAATGGCTGGAGCTGTGTGACATTGTATTGGATGGAACTGATAATTTTGATACGCGTTTTAAGATCAATCAAGCTTGCGTAGCATCAAAAAAACCACTAGTATCTGCTGCAGTTATTCGCTTTGAGGGTCAGCTTAGTGTTTTTAAAGGATACGATGCTAGCCAGCCGTGTTATCAGTGCCTGTATTCAACAGATGGTAATAGTAATGAAAATTGTACTGACAATGGAATTTTGGCGCCTGTTGCTGGAATGCTTGGAACCATGCAGGCGCTACAAGCTCTTAAAGTGGTGCTAAATCTTGGCGAGCAGCTAGTTGGGAAATTAATGATAATAGACGCGCTTGATTTAACCTTTAGGGCGGTAACAATTAGCAAAGACCCTGATTGTCCTATTTGCCAACAAAACTAATTTTTAACGTAAAAAAAATTAAAAAATTGCTAGACATCGCTGTATAATTGTCGCAATTAAATATTTAATTAAAGTATTTTTAAGTTGTAGCATCTTACAACGGATATTTTAAGATTTTCTAGGAGTAGAATATGAGCGGACAAATGCAAAGACCTAAGGTTCCTACAGGCGTAGTGGGCCAAGCTGGCAAACACCAAGTTACAACAACGCAAAACAGAAACAAAGATGGTGAAGTAAATCCAGGTTTTCACGTAGGTTACACTACTACATGGAGTGAAGTTCAAAAGGAAGTTCCATACGAAACTCCTAAGCAGCCATAATTTTTAATTAAATTATTGCAAGAAAAGCCGCATATATGCGGCTTTTTTATTGCCTAATTTTCCATTCAATACATTTCCAAAAAATTATACAAGTAGTCTTATTTAAGAGTGAAAAATGATTGCAAACACGTGTTTATTTATTGAATTTCTAAAATTTAGCCAATGCTTAACTCATTAATTATCGCTATAATAATGATCATTATTTTTTATTAAATGTTAAGCGTATGAGTTGGTGGGGAAAAGCGATAGGTAGTGGTGTTGGTTTTATGATGGGCGGGCCATTGGGTGCTATTATTGGCGCTACTTTTGGCCATCGAATTGATCAAGGTCTTGGTGGTGCTGGTCGACTTAATATTGGCGATACAGAGCGTACGCAAGCAGCCTTTTTTAGTGCTACTTTTTCACTCATGGGCTATCTGGCCAAGGCAGATGGCAAAGTATCGGCTTCTGAAATATCAATGGTTGAACAGGTTATGTCGAATATGCGATTATTGCCTGAGCAAAGAAAGGCGGCTATCGCTTTATTTAACCAAGGTAAGCAAGACGATTTTCCGATAGCAGATATTCTTGATCAATTTCGCCGCGAGTGTCATCGTCGTAGTAATTTATTACAAATGTTTTTGGAGATTTTGATTTCCACAGCACTTGCTGATGGCGTATTACATCCTGCTGAAAAAAAGGCGCTTTATTATATGGCGCAACAACTAGGCTTTAATGCGGCTTACGTTGATCAGTTGATTAATATGGTTGGCGCTCAACAACATTATGCGGACGATTCTCATCAGGCTTCAGCCAGTATTGATGATGCTTATATGGTGTTGGGTATTGATGCTTCGGCAACTGATGCTGAAATGAAAAGAGCTTATCGTCGCTTGATGAGTCAGCATCATCCTGATAAATTAGTTTCCAAGGGTTTGCCAGAAGAGATGATTAGATTGGCCACCAAAAAAACTCAAGAAATAAATGCAGCTTATAAGCAAAT
>DTUI01000092.1 GCA_012964205.1 Candidatus Thioglobus sp. | reverse complement strand
CAATAGAAATTATTAATTTATTCAACATAATTCTCCTTTAGAAGTTTGAGAGCAGCCTCGGCATCTGGATGTTTGTTTTGCATCGCTCGATTAAACCAATAATATGCTTGCTTAATATCATCTTGTTCAAGCATTAAAGAGGCTAAGTTAAATTGAGCGTATTCATCCTCTTGCATAGCAGCAGTCAGCCACCAGTTTTTCGCCAATTCAATATCTTTATCAATCCCCTTACCATCGTAATACAGCATGCCCAGCTCACTTTGGGCATACGAAAAGCCTTGATTGGCTGATTTATCAAACCATTCAAATGCTTTTTTATCATCTTTCTCTGTACCAAGCCCGTGTAAATAGCTTAATCCAATGTTGTTTTGCGCAGCGCTATGTCCGCCGTCAGCGGCACGCATCATCCATTCAAATGCAGCGTCATTACGCCCCATTTGTGAATAATCGTGACCAATTTGATACCAGCGATCAAATCTTGTTTCTGCTTGCGCGAAATTGGTGTTGAAACTAAAAAAAAGGGATGCTATTAACACCCCTTTCCTAATACTAAAACTCATCAATTTACTTTGTTGACAAACCTAGTGACTTCCAAGCATTCATACCACCGCGGTAGTATTTAATCTTATGCTCAGGGTAACCGATTGCTAACAACGCTCTGATTGACGCAGGTGATTGACCACACCATGCACCATTACAGAAATTGTAAATCGTCTTAGCGCCACTAAAGTCTAACACGCCGTCAAGATCTTTAACACCGAATTTCTCAGTTAAGATTTCAACCACTGCCATTGGATCTTTAGCTAATGCCTTAGAGTTAAGCTTTGTGAATGGAACATTGATTGCATGAGGAATTGTACCTTTCTTCACCCAACCTGGTGTACGTGCATCTACCACTAACACTGTTGTGTCGCCATTTGCAGAATCACGCGCTGCATGAATCACATCAAGCTCAGTTACTGTTTCAACTTTTGCAGGTGCAAACGGGTTAGTTGCATTGATACAGAACGGTGGACAAGGACGTGATGTCTTTGCAAACGCTGGATCAATCGTATTTTTGTTATCAGCATTACGAGAAATACCCGCAATTTCTAACACACCCTTAACAATACCAACTGGCTTGCCAGCTTTTTTAGCTGGAACTGCTGCTGATGAGCCGTTATTCCAGTTATGATCAGCACCTAAATAGTCTGCTTGAGCACCTAGTGTAAATACAGTAGCAATTGCAAGTGTAATTAATTTAATTTTCATAATAATCTCCTAGATAAAAAAGGCACTTAATTAAGTGCCTTTTTGTGAATCAATTACTTAGTTGTTAAGCCTAAAGCTTTCCAAGCATTCATACCACCACGGTAGTACTTAATCTTACTTTCAGGGTAACCGATCGCTAACAATGCTCTGATTGACGCAGGTGATTGACCACACCATGCACCATTACAGAAATTGTAAATCGTCTTAGCGCCACTAAAGTCTAACACGCCGTCAAGATCTTTAACACCGAATTTCTCAGTTAAGATTTCAACCACTGCCATTGGATCTTTAGCTAATGCCTTAGAGTTAAGCTTTGTGAATGGAACATTGATTGCATGAGGAATTGTACCTTTCTTCACCCAACCTGGTGTACGTGCATCTACCACTAACACTGTTGTGTCGCCATTTGCAGAATCACGCGCTGCATGAATCACATCAAGCTCAGTTACTGTTTCAACTTTTGCAGGTGCAAACGGGTTAGTTGCATTGATACAGAACGGTGGACAAGGACGTGATGTCTTTGCAAACGCTGGATCAATAGTTGCTGCGTTATCTTGGTTACGTGAAATACCCGCAATTTCCATAACGCCCTTTACGATACCAACTGGCTTAGCCGTTACAGCCGTTGATGCTAAAAATGCTACTGTTGCAGCTGATACTACTAGTGTTTGAAGTTTCATACTTCTCTCTCCTCTTTTTTAAAAAAAATACTCATTATTGAGCTTGTTATTATTGACTTTAGCCTTTTGAAGAGGGGTGAAGTCAGTAATTTGTTAAGAATTTAATCGCAGCTAGGCTCTTCTTCTAAGTTGTGATTGGCAAAGAAGTCCATTACACATTCTTCTTTCGCATCTTCCTCTGCACCATCACAAAAATCTTGTGCACCGTCACGAATAACTTTCTTTTGTTCTTCTGTTGAAGTTGCGCCTAATGGTACTGTTGTATCGCCATCCATGTGTGCAACTGCACTCATACTTACTAAAAATCCAAATAATATTACTAGCTTATTCACTAATCCTCTCCTTTATTAATACTCATAAAATTACATTTATACCATCACGAACTATAATTACAAGCTTTTTCATAACTATCTAAATATCATAATATTCTAATATTCGCAAAAAAAAAGCATTAAATATAACATGCTTATTGGCTCATAGAATCCATTGCTTTATTGGCCAATTCATCAGCCATTTCATTGCCAATATCACCGCTATGACCTTTAACCCAATGCCAGTGCACTGTGTGGGATGCATTAAGTATATCCAGACGCTGCCATAGATCTACATTTTTAACTGGTTTTTTTGCTGCTGTTTTCCAGCCTTTAGCCTTCCAGCCTTTAATCCAATCGTTAATACCGTTCATGACATATTTTGAATCGGTGTATAGATCTATATCAATACTCTTAGATTTAATAGCTTCAAGCGCCTTAATCGCTGCCATAAGCTCCATGCGATTATTGGTAGTATCTTTTTCACTGCCATGAAGTTTTTTATCATGATCGCCATATCGAAGCCACACACCCCAGCCGCCAATTCCCGGATTACCACGGCAACCGCCATCGGTATAAATAATTATTTTACTCATGTCTATTTATTGATTGAAGTTGTGGAATCAACATTAATTTGCAGCCAGTATTCTAACAGTGCCAAATGCCATAAGCGCGAGCCATTCAGCGCCGTCATGTATTGCTCTGGCTTGTTAATCACTTTTTGTATAAACTTTTGATCAAATACACCACGGTTAATGCAAGCACTGGAGGTCAAAATATCAGACATAAACTCTAAAAATTCACCTTGAACATATTTCAACGCTGGCATTGGAAAATAGCCTTTTTTACGATCAATTACACTATCAGGTAACAAGCCTCGAGATATTTGCTTAAGCGGATGTTTGCCCTCTTCACTCATCTTTAAACTTGGTGGCATGCTTAGCGCATGTTCCACTAATTGATAATCCATAAATGGTACGCGCGCTTCTAACCCCCATGCCATGGTCATGTTATCAACACGCTTAACTGGATCATCCACAACTAGCCTAGTGATATCTGTACGAAAAACCTTGTCCATAAACTCATCAGCATGTGCTTTTGAAAATTCCTTATTAAGCCAAGCCCGTGTGTGGTCGCCAGAATGATACTTTGCATTAACTGTTTGCAAATATTCCTCATAAGGTCGGTCAACATAATGTTTTGAAAATCGCTCAACCTCAGAGCCTTGTTCAGCTTGCATGCGCGGATACCAAAAATAGCCAGCAAAGGCTTCATCTGCACCCTGACCTGATAATACTACTTTAATGTGTTTAGATACTTGCTCAGAAAGTAAATAAAATGCCACAGCATCTTGACCTACCATTGGCTCATTCATATTGGCAATTGCCTCGCCTAACCTTGGTAATACTTGTGAATTACTCACCACGTATTTTTCATGGCGTGTATTGAACCTATCAACAATTTGATCTGAATATTCAAACTCAGAACCAGCTTCATCGCCAATATCCTCAAAACCAATTGAAAACGTGCGAATATCTTCATGTCCTGCTTCATGTAGCAAAGCAACCAATAAAGACGAATCCAAACCACCTGATAACAACACGCCAATTGGCACATCAGCAGCATCCATTCTTTTTAACACAGCTTGACTTAACAGCTCGTGCGTACGCTCAATATATTCAGCATCAGACAACTCAACCTTAGGGCGTTGCGCTTTAGGCTGCCAATAGGTTGTTTCTTTAATATCACCGTTTGGTTTAATAATAAGCGTGGTCGCCGGTTTAATCTTTTTTACACCTTCTAAAATAGTATTTGGCGCTGGCACCACTGCATGCAGGGATAATTGCTGCTGTAATGCAACAGAACTAATATCTGTATTTGCACCAATCGCTATCAATGATTGGGTGTTAGAAGCAAAACTAAAGGCTTTGTCTGTCAAATTAAAATACAAGGGCTTGATACCCATACGATCACGAGCAACAAAAAGATGTTGTTGTTTTTTATCCCAAATACAAAACGCAAACATACCATCTAAATGAGTAACACAATCCTCACCCCAATGGTGATACGCCTTAAGAATAACCTCTGTATCAGATTGCGAGAAAAACTCATAACCCTTGTTAATGAGTAGCGTTCTGAGTGCTTTGTAGTTATAGATTGTGCCATTAAATACCAGTACCAAATCTAGTGCTTGATCTACCATTGGCTGAGACGCATAGTTTGACAAATCAATAATACTTAAGCGCTGATGGCCAAATCCAATGTGCTGATCAGCCCACTCACCAGAGCCATCTGGCCCACGACGCGCTATTTTTTTCATCATGATGTTTAGATCTTGAGAATTGACCGCTTGATTGTCAAATCTTAATTGTCCGCAAATACCGCACATATATTCAATGTAGAAAATGTAAAATAGCTATTTTAGCAAGTATTTCAATAGATTTATGGCACAAACACTTTATGACAAATTAATGAGCGCGCACATTGTGCGAGAAGAAGCCACTACATCGCTTATCTATATTGATAGACAGCTGATTCATGAGGTTACCTCTCCACAAGCGTTTGAAGGCCTAGAAATGGCCGGCAGAAAGCCTTGGAGAATCAATGCATCTTTAGCTGTTCCTGATCATAATGTACCGACAACTGAGCGCTCAAGTGGTGTTAGTGGCATTAAAGATCCTATTTCAAAAATACAAATTGAAACACTAGACAAAAACTGTGAAAAATTTGGTATTAATGAAATACAAATGAATGACATACGCCAAGGTATTGTGCATGTGGTTGGCCCTGAACAAGGTGCCACACTTCCTGGCATGAGTATTGTATGTGGCGATTCACACACCTCAACACATGGTGCTTTAGGCGCCTTAGCATTTGGCATTGGCACCAGTGAAGTAGAGCATGTTTTGGCTACTGGCTGTTTGTGGCAATCAAAATCTAAAAACCTAAAAATTGAAGTTAATGGTGATCTTAATAAAAGCGTAAGTGCTAAAGATGTAGCGCTTTATATTATTGGCCAAATTGGCACTGCAGGTGGCACTGGATTTGCCATTGAATTTGCTGGCACAACCATTCAAAATTTAAGCATAGAAGGTCGTATGACTTTATGCAATATGGCAATTGAGGCAGGCGCTCGTGTTGGCATGGTAGCTGTTGATGATAAAACCATAGAATACGTCAAGGGTCGACCAATGACACCAACAGGTAATGAATGGCATAAGGCAGTTAAATATTGGAATACACTGCATTCTGACGAAGGTGCTCATTTTGATCAAGAGGTTATCATTGATGCAAAAGATATCAAGCCACAAGTTACCTGGGGAACATCCCCTGAAATGGTGATTGCAATTGATGGGCTCATTCCAGATCCAAGCAAAGAGTCTGATCCAGTTAAAGCCCAAAGTTTTAAAGACGCATTGAAATACATCCACCTTGAAGCCAATACACCAATCAACACGGTAAGTATTGACAAGATCTTTATTGGCTCATGCACCAATTCTCGCATTGAAGATTTACGTGCAGCAGCACAAGTGACTAAAGGCAAGCATATTGCAGATAACATCAAACTAGCTTTGGTTGTACCTGGCTCAGGATTAATCAAACTTCAAGCTGAAAAAGAAGGCTTGGACAAAATATTTACCGATGCAGGTTTTGAATGGCGTGAAGCTGGCTGCTCTATGTGCTTAGCCATGAATGCTGACAAATTAGGAGTTGGAGAGCGTTGTGCCAGCACTTCTAATCGTAACTTTGAAGGTCGTCAAGGTCAGGGTTCGTTTACACATTTAGTCAGCCCTGAAATTGCTGCAGCAAGTGCCATTGCTGGTCACTTTGCACAACCTTAAGGAGTCATATTATGGATAAATTTACAATTTTAACTTCTATTGCTGCACCACTTGATCGCGCCAATGTTGATACTGATGCCATCATTCCAAAGCAGTTTTTAAAATCAATCAAACGCTCTGGATTTGGGCCAAACTTATTTGATGAATGGCGCTATCTTGATCATGGCGAGGTGGGTATGGACAATTCCAAGCGCCCTATCAACAAAGACTTTGTACTAAATAAAGACGAATACCAAGGTGCAAAAATACTAATAACCCGTGAAAACTTCGGTTGCGGATCCTCTCGTGAACACGCACCATGGGCGCTAGAAGATTACGGTTTTAAAGTAATCATTGCACCAAGTTTTGCTGACATCTTCTATAACAACTGCTTTAAGAATGGCATCTTGCCAATCGTTCAAAGCAATGAAGTGATGGATGAATTATTTTCAGTAACGAAAGACATTACTATTAATCTTGATGCGCAAACTATTCAAGCAAATAATAAAACATATGCTTTTGAGGTTGATGAAGAGCGCAAGCGTCGTTTAATGAATGGTTTAGATGATATAGCGCTTACATTACAATATTCAGACGATATCAAAACCTTTGAATCGCAATACTTTAAAACCTATTCATGGCTATAATTTTATAATTATGATCGCTCGCTTAACTGGAAAAATTCTTGAAAAAAATCCACCTGAAATCTTAATCGAGGTGGCTGGCATTGGCTATGAGGTACTTTGCCCAATGTCGAGTTTTTATGACATGGGTGATAGCGACAACATCATGCTACATACGCACTTTCACGTTAAAGAAGATGCACAAACCTTATATGGGTTTATCTCTAAAGATGAAAAAATTCTATTTAAAGAACTAATCCGAGTTAACGGTATTGGCCCTAAAGTGGCCTTGGCTATTTTGTCGCATTTAAACATCGCCTCTCTAATGAATGCTGTTGCTAACGAAGATGATGTTTTACTAGCCAAAACGCCAGGTATTGG
>DTUI01000091.1:53852-89656 GCA_012964205.1 Candidatus Thioglobus sp. | reverse complement strand
ATCTATCAACAAACAGCTAGTTATGGTCACTTTGGTCGTACAGAAGATGACATTAGTTGGGAAAAAACCGACCGCACTCATTTGTTGAAATAAATTTATTTGGTATAATAACCAAACTGCCAAGGAGCGTTGCGTTGAAATTAGTTTCAATCAGGCTTGGCGATCAGAATCATAAAACGACGCTCATTTTTTTAAATTTTCCAAAGGAGAAAAAATGAGCAACAATACTTTAAACAATAACGACTATAAAGTAGCTGATATGAGCTTGGCTGATTACGGCCGCAAGGAAGTGGAACTAGCAGAAGCAGAGATGCCTGCGCTGATGACACTACGTAATAAATATCGCAACGAACAACCTCTAAAAGATGCTCGCATCTTAGGTTGTATTCACATGACTATTCAAACAGCCGTATTAATGGAAACTTTAGTTGATTTAGGTGCTGAAGTTCGCTGGTCAAGTTGTAATATCTTTTCAACACAAGATCATGCAGCTGCTGCTATGGTAGCCGCAGACATTCCTACTTTTGCCTGGAAAGGTGAAACTGAAGAAGAATTCTTATGGTGTATTGAGCAGACTATTTTAGACAATGGCAAGCCTTGGAATGCCAACATGGTGCTTGACGATGGTGGCGACCTTACTCAAATGCTTCATGAAAAATACCCAGAAATGCTTAATGACATTCACGGTATTAGTGAAGAAACCACAACGGGTGTTCATCGTCTACTAGAAATGATGGAAGAAGGTTCATTGAAAGTGCCAGCTATCAACGTTAACGATTCAGTGACTAAATCTAAGAACGATAACAAATACGGTTGTCGTCACTCATTAAACGATGCCATTAAGCGTGGTACTGATATGCTAATGTCAGGCAAAAAAGCACTAGTCATTGGCTATGGTGATGTTGGCAAAGGTTCAGCGCAGTCGCTTCGTCAAGAAGGTATGATCGTTAAAATTTCAGAAATTGATCCAATTTGTGCCATGCAAGCTTGTATGGATGGATTTGAAATTGTATCTCCTTACAATGGAGGTATCAACACTGGCACAGTAGCAGGCATCGATACTCTTTTATTAGGTACAACTGATCTAATTGTAACCACAACTGGAAACATGAACGTATGTGATGATGCAATGCTTCAAACACTTAAAGCAGGCGCTGTTGTTTGTAATATTGGCCATTTCGACAACGAAATTGACACACAATATATGCGTGACAATTGGCAATGGGATGAAGTAAAGCCTCAGGTTCACCGCATCTTTAGAAGTGATGATAAATCTGATTACTTAATTTTATTATCTGAAGGTCGCCTGGTTAATCTAGGTAACGCAACTGGCCATCCAAGTCGTATCATGGATGGTTCATTTGCTAACCAAGTATTGGCTCAAATGCATTTATTTGATGAAAAATTTGCTAACAATGGTGGCGATATTTACGTTGAAGTTCTGCCAAAGAAACTTGACGAAGAAGTAGCTGCTGGTATGGTTGGTGGTTTTGGTGGTGTACTAACGACACTTACTGACGCTCAAGCTAAATACATCAATGTTCCTAAAGAAGGCCCATTTAAGTCAGAATCTTATAAATACTAGATTCAAGCTTTAGTAAAATAGTACATTCCCCGCAAGGGAATATAAATGCGGCTTTCGAGCCGCATTTTTTATGTCATTTTAAATATTTGCTAAATTTCAAATAAATACGAATACAATTAGATAAAAATAGCCATAAATACTAATAAAATGGCATATTTTGGCTAGTATTTAATAATTTATGGCATTATATTGAAAATAATGAATATTTTTATACGGAAAAAACGATGATTGACCCTATATTTACCAGTAATCAGAAATTTGAACAAGCATTTTCCAATAATTTGGAAAAAATGCTAGAAAATGATGAGCTCGGTGTGTTTATTTTAGTACTTGCTAATGCATTGTCTGATGAAAAACTCTGGCGACAACTTAAACCAGGCTTAAAACAAAAATTTGAACAGCTGAAATCAAAAGAGCTTCAAGGCGCAGCTGATGATATTGATGTTTTTAATCAACTGATTGAGTTAGATTTAAACGATCTTGAAGTGACTAACTATAAAGATCTTGGTAGCTTTGAATTGCAATACAACCGATTAAGAGCCTTGCGCCCAAAAAGAATGTCTGGCGCCAGCACTAAAGGAATGAGTCTTGATTTTGATGAGAATACTTTTAACTTCAATAAACCATTTTTACAAAAAGAGTTATTTTGGCAGGGTAAGTTTTTCTCAAAAAACATATCACTTTTTTACAACAAATTCCCATTTGCTAAGCTTCACGGCTTAGTGGTAGTTGAAGCCGAACAGCAACACCCTCAATTAATGAGCGCTGAGCTTCATCAGTTTGCTTGGATGATGGCCAATAGTATTGGCTTAAACATTAAGGGCTTTAGTTTGGCTTACAACTCCTATGGCGCTTATGCGTCGGTGAATCATTTTCACCTACAATGCTTTATTAGAGAAAAGCCTCTACCAATTGAAAACAACGACAAGCATCCATTGATAAACTATTGGTTTAATTCAGTTGGTGATGCTTGGGAATTTATTGAAAGCTTACATCGTGACGAGCAACCTTATCATTTGATTTATCGCGATCAAGCTATTTTGTGTGTTGTTCGTCAGCGTCAAGATGATTATGAGCATGCTGATTGGACCTCTGGCTACGCATGGTATGAAGCTTGCGGTGGTTTGAGTACTTACACACTGGAAGATTTTGATCAACTAACTGAAGCACAGCTTAACGAAGAATTATTAAAATTAAAGATAACCTAGTATTTTTTAATTTATTCAAAATCGTTTTTTTTGCTATACTAGCCTTGTTATTAAACACTATCAGTGTTTAATAACTACTAAAAAAGGTTTTATCTCCATATTACTATTTGGCATTTTGGGGCTTCATGTTTAAATCTTCTCGGCTTTATAGAAAAAGCCCCCAACCTTTTACGTCATCTGTATTTACAAATACCTTATCGAGTAAGGCTTGATGCGGTAAAATTTTTTTAATTTTTAGACTTATTTAAGCTGATTTATTATGTCAATTTCAGAGCTAGATGCAACTGCCTCTTTTCAAAATTTAATCTTAAAGCTACAAACTTTTTGGGCGTCAAAAGGCTGTACATTGTTACAACCATTTGACATGGAAATGGGTGCAGGCACCTTCCATCCAGCAACTTTTTTACGCGCTATTGGCCCTGAACCATGGAATGCAGCTTATGTTCAACCGTCACGCCGTCCAACTGATGGTCGCTATGGTAAGAACCCAAATCGCTTACAACACTATTATCAGTTTCAAGTTATCCTTAAGCCATCACCTAAAAATATTCAAGATTTATATCTAGAATCTTTAGCGGAAATTGGCATTGATTTAACCAAGCACGACGTTCGTTTTGTTGAAGATAACTGGGAATCACCAACGTTAGGTGCTTGGGGATTGGGCTGGGAGATTTGGCTTAATGGCATGGAAGTATCTCAATTTACCTATTTTCAACAAATTGGTGGCTTAGCTTGCAAGCCTGTTGCAGGTGAGTTAACTTATGGTCTTGAGCGATTAGCCATGTACCTTCAAGGTGTTGATTCTGTGTTTGATTTAGTTTGGACTGAAGGTGTTAGCTATGGTGATGTATTCCATCAAAATGAAGTTGAGCAATCAACCTATAATTTTGAAATCGCTGATACTGACGTATTGTTTAAGCAGTTTGATGAAGCTGAAGCCATGAATCAGCAATTGATTGAAAAATCCTTATCGTATCCTGCTTACGAGCAAGTCATGAAAGCCTCTCACTTATTTAACCTACTTGATGCGCGCCATGCAATTAGTGTGACAGATCGTGCTCGCTTTATTCGCCGAGTGCGCGCCATGAGCCAAAAAGTAGCGCAAACATATTATGATTCACGCGAAGCGTTAGGCTTTCCAATGGTGAAAGATAGCTAAATTTGCATGCAAATTTTTTCTAAACTTTATCAAAAATCATTAGATTGGGCGCAAAGTAAATTTGCCATTTACTGGTTAGCGGTTGTTAGTTTTTTAGAATCTAGTGTTTTACCCTACCCGCCACCTGATATTTTATTGGCACCAATGGCTTTAAAGCAAGCTGATAAAGCCTACTATTTTGCCTTTATAGCGACTATATTTTCAGTATTGGGTGGATTAGTGGGCTACCTACTTGGCGATATTTTGCTTAGTTTTTTACTCAATTATGAGCTTATTGAGCCTGTATCAGTTGCTTTGATTGAAGAATTTTTTGATCAATATGGTATTTTGGTAGTGGGTATTGCTGCGTTCAGCCCTATTCCTTATAAGCTTGCTACTATTAGCGCTGGCAGCATGGCAATGCCTTTATTGCCCTTTATTGCTATTTCATTAGTGGCTCGTGGCGCTCGCTATTATCTAGTTGCTGGGCTGGTTAAAGCCTATGGCAGTGCTTGTGATAAATGGTTAAAAAAATATATGGATCGCTTAGGCTATGGGTTGATTGTATTAATTATTTTTGGAGTTTGGTATGTGGGTTAAATTATTCAGTATTGTGGTTTTACTGTCTCTAAGTGGCTGCTATTCTCAAGCACCAAAACAAGCGGTTATTGTTATTGAAAAATCTTCTAATTTAGAAAATATCAACCATCAGCGTTTTGGTCAAGTAGCCAAAGTTGAGAAAAAAACTCGCAGAATAACAGACCATACAGTCATTAAAAATGCGAACAAATCTCAGCAAAACATTGTTAAAAGAACTCACAATCCGTCTTCAAGTTGGAAGACGCCAATTAACAGCAAGGTGAGCAAAACCTATTCTAAAAAACACCCAGGCTTAACTTTTAGCTCACATCAAGGGCAAGAAATTCGTGTTATTCGCGATGGAAAAATTATCTACATTGGCGATAAAATGAAGAGTTATGGGCAAATGATTATCGTTCGACACCCACTTGGATTTAATAGCACCTATACTCAAACCCAATCATTACAAGCTTCTTTAGGTGATTCGGTTGATAAAGGCCAAGTCATTGCAATGACAACTGATCAGCCTTTTTACTTTGAAATGACCAAATTTGAACAAACAATTAATCCACTCAAATATTTGAAATAAGCGCTAAAATATTGATTATGAATGAATTTTTACAAAATATACCTCCCTACCAGACCGCTGGAATTTTATTTATCGTGGCACTAGCTACTCATATGGTCTTGGGCTTTGTCTTAAAGCAAATCACTAAACATACAAATCGAACTAAAAATCAGTTTGATGATCATTTAATCAATGCTGTTTCTCCACCATTAAAAGTATTGATTTGGTTTGGTTGGGTATTTTTCTCCATCAATGCATTTAAAGCAGATATCACTGCACTTAGTACTGTTGTTGAGTATATCGATATCACCCCAATTTTTATTATTACCTGGGGTGTGGTGCGTGTTATCTCTGGCGTTGAGTCCTATTTAGTTGAAGCTGATAATAGTGTTAATAACGACTCAGTTCGCCTATTTACACGATTGATTAAGATTTTAGTTATTGTTGCCATTCTTCTAGGGATTGCTCAACACCTTGGATTTTCAATTTCAAGCCTACTAACCTTTGGTGGTGTGGGTGGTATTGTGATGGGCTTTGCTGCTAAGGACATGTTAAGTAATATCTTTGGTGGCTTGATGATTCAAATGGATAAGCCATTTTCAACAGGTGATTGGATTCGTTCTAGTGAATTCGAAGGTACGGTAGAAAAAATCGGCTGGCGCATGACCCGCATTCGCACTTTTAGCAAAAACCCTGTTTATATTCCAAACTCTATTTTTGCCTCAATTCCAATTGAAACACCTTCACGCATGACCAATCGTCGTATCAAAGAAATTGTTGGCATTCGTTATGATGACATTAAGCAAGTTCCAGGTATTGTGACTGACGTAGAAGATCTACTTAGAAAGCACAAAGATATTGATCAATCTCAATCATTGCGTGTTTACTTTAATTATTTCAATGCATCGTCGCTTGATTTTAATATCTACGCCTTTACCAATACCACCAGTAAAGACAATTATCAAAAAATAAAACAAGAAATTTTACTAGCTGTTGCTGATATTATTGAACAGCACAAAGCTGAAATCGCCTACCCAACACAAACATTACACATTCAGAAAAACGCTGAATCTTAATTAGCTATCCCATTATGAATAAATTACACATCCGTACTTTCGGCTGTCAGATGAATGAGTATGACTCAGATCAGATGGTCAACGTACTAAAACATTCTCACAATTTAAGCCTGACAGATAAGCCTGAAGAGGCTGATGTATTACTACTTAATACTTGCTCGATTCGTGAAAAAGCGCAAGAAAAATTGTTTCATCAATTAGGTCGCTGGCGCAAACTTAAAGAAAAAAATCCAGCGCTTATTATTGGTGTTGGCGGCTGTGTTGCTTCTCAAGAAGGCGAGCTTATTCTTAAACGCGCACCTTACGTTGATATTATTTTTGGCCCGCAAACTTTGCACCGCCTGCCAGCAATGGTCAATGAAGTGTTAGGAGATAAAAAAACCAGTATTGATATCTCTTTTCCTGAAATTGAAAAATTTGACCACCTGCCTGAACCCGAATCAAACGGTGTCAGTGCCTTTGTTTCCATTATGGAAGGCTGTAGCAAATATTGTACGTTTTGTGTAGTTCCATATACCCGTGGTGAGGAGGTTTCACGCCCATTTAATGATGTTATTAAAGAAGTTGAAATCTTGGCTTCTCAAGGTGTACGCGAGGTTAATCTGCTTGGGCAAAATGTTAATGCTTATCAAGGCTTAATGGATGATGAGGAAATGGCTGACCTAGCATTACTTATTAATATTGTTGCACAAATTGACGGCATTGATCGCATTCGTTATACCACCTCACATCCGGTTGAATTTTCAGAAAGCTTGATTCAAGCGTATGCGGAAGTGCCTGAATTGGTTTCCCATTTACACTTGCCAATTCAAAGTGGCTCTGACAAAATTTTAGGATTGATGAAGCGTGGCCATATGGCTATTGAGTATAAATCTAAGATTAGAAAGCTGCGTGAAATTCGCCCAGATATCTCAATCTCGAGTGATTTTATTATTGGCTTTCCAGGTGAAAATGATCAAGATTTTGAAGACACAATGAAACTTATTAATGACATTGGTTTTGACAAATCTTTCAGCTTTATTTATTCAGCACGCCCTGGTACACCAGCGTCTAGTTATCCTGACGATGTTAGTATGGCGGTCAAAAAAGAACGACTAAAGCGCGTCCAACTAACCATTAATGCATCTACCGAAGTAATTTCAAAATCTATGGTTGGCAGCATTCAAAAAGTATTGGTAGAAAATAAAGCCAGAAAAGACGACAACATGTTTGGTCGTACGGAAAATATGCGCAATACGCATTTCAAAGGCGATGAGTCGCTTATTGGTCAAATTGTTGATGTGAAAATTACAGCTGCACGCGGCAATTCTTTAATAGGTGAATTATGCACATAAGCCTTGAAACAGATAATCCCGAACAATTAGCTGCTGTTTGCGGGTCTTTTGATCGAAACCTAGAAACCATTGCCAAAAGCCTTGATGTAGAGATCAACAACAAAGGTGCGGAATTTGTTATCCGTGGCGAGAACAAGCATTTAGCTGCTCGCATACTGAAAGACTTAAGTCTTCTTGCTAGATCTCAATCTATTAGCTCTCATGATGTAGAGATGAGCATAAAAGCTTACACTCAAGATGATCCACCAAATGAATCAGTCAATATCAAGACCAAGCGTAAATTCATCCATGTACGTTCTCTTAATCAGCAACTCTACGTAAAAGCCATTAAAGACCAAGATTGTACTTTTGGTATTGGCCCTGCCGGTACCGGTAAAACCTATCTTGCTGTGGCGCGCGCTGTAGAAGCATTAGAAAGATCTGACGTACGTCGTATTGTATTGGTTCGACCTGCTGTTGAAGCGGGTGAAAAATTGGGTTTTTTACCTGGTGATCTTAGTGAAAAAATAGATCCTTATTTACGCCCAATTTACGATGCACTATACGAAATGATGGGGTTTGATAAAGTCACTAAATTACTGGATAAAAATATCATTGAAGTGGCGCCACTTGCTTTTATGCGAGGTCGAACTTTAAATGAATCATTTATTATTTTAGATGAGGCTCAAAACACCACCACTGAGCAAATGAAAATGTTTTTAACACGCATGGGTTTCGGTTCAAAAATGGTGATTACTGGTGACATTACCCAAATAGATTTAGCACGCCCAAGTCAATCAGGCTTATTACATGCAATGAAAGTACTGGAAAATGAAACAAAAATTTCATTTTGTCATTTTAATTCCAGAGATGTTGTACGACATAAGCTAGTTCAGCGCATTGTACAAGCGTATGAAAACTTTGAATAAGTCAGAAAAAATAATCGTCGGACTTTCCGGCGGTGTCGATTCATCTGTTGCAACCTTAATGTTGTTAGAGCAAGGTTATAACGTAGAAGCCTTGTTCATGAAAAACTGGGATGAAGACGATAGCGAGGGCTATTGTACAGCCGAGCAAGATCTTGCAGATGCGCAAAAAGTCGCTGATAAATTAGGTGTTAAATTACACACTAAAAACTTTTCGTCAGATTACTGGGAAGATGTTTTTGAAGATTTTTTACAAGAACATAAAAAAGGTAGGACGCCAAATCCAGATGTTTTATGCAATCAAAAAATAAAGTTCAAAGTATTTCTTGAATACGCATTGTCCCTTGGTGCGGACAAAATCGCTACTGGCCACTATGCAAGAATTTCGCATAGCGATAATCAATATCAATTAAAAACAGGCTTAGATAATAATAAAGATCAGAGTTATTTTTTATATTTACTTGGCCAATACCAGCTTAGCAAAAGCTTGTTTCCATTAGGTGACATTAGTAAAACAAAAGTTAGAGAAATTGCCAACCAACACGATTTAATCACAGCAGATAAAAAAGATTCAACTGGTATTTGCTTTATTGGAGAGCGTAATTTCTCTGAATTTTTACAAACTTACCTACCCAAGAAATCAGGTGATATTGTTGATGAAAATGGACAATTTATTAAACACCATCAAGGTTTGGCTTTTTATACCATTGGCCAAAGAAAAGGTTTAGAAATTGGTGGCGGCTTTAGTGACTCACCTGAACCTTGGTTTGTGGCAGACAAAAGAATTGACAGTAATGAGCTACTCGTTGTACAGGGTGATCACCCATTACTATATCACAACAGCCTAAGTACATCAAAAAATCACTGGGTAGGTGATGAGCCAGACTTTCCATTAGATTGTCAGGCTAAGATTCGCTATCGACAAGCCTCTCAAAACTGTACAATTATTAAAAATGGTGGCACCTTTAAAGTTATTTTTAATGATCCTCAGAGAGCCGTCACACCTGGTCAATCTATCGTTTTTTATCAGGATGACATTTGCCTAGGCGGCGCAATTATTGAGCAACGTAGCAATGAATAAAATTAACAATCAAACTCTCGCACTTGCAGGCATATTACAAAGTGTTATGTTGGTCGATCAACTTGCTTCAAAAGGTGAATGTGATGCCGACTGCTCAGTTGTAAGCTTAAATAGCATCACCTCTACAAGTGCTAATGTTTATGAGGTGTTTGAATCTCCAGTGCAGCTATCAATAGGCATGGCAGCATTAAAAGTCGCCCTAGGCAAGCAAACCAAATCCATACAGACGGTTATTTTTTATGCTTTATCATTAATTAATCTTGAAAAAAAATTAATGAAAAATTCAGCTTTACTAAATGTGATAAGTACCGAGATTAGCGCTTTAAACAAGCAAGAATTCTTTGAAATAACACACAGCAATTCAATTGCTAGATTAGGAGAGCTATACAAAACCACATTGGGCGAACTAAATCCAAGAATTATGGTTAAAGGTGAACAGCTACATTTATCAAACCAGCGCACGGCTAATCATATTAGGGCGTTGTTATTAGCCGGAATACGTGCAGTTTCACTTTGGAAATCTCAAGGTGGAAAAACTTGGCACTTGATTTTAAACAAGAAAAAAATATTGAGTGCGATTGATGCATTGGATCGTATTGGTAGCTAATTTAAATTCAATTTACCCCTAGACTTTTTCCAACTAAGACTTTATAATTACGCCTTTACTAATTTAACTCTTATATATCAAAGATGGCTAATTCAGCAGGTTCAAAAAAACGCGCAAGACAATCAACAAAACGCAACAAGCATAATTCACAAATTCGTGCTAAAGTTCGTACTTTTATCAAGAAAGTAACTTACGCATTAGAAGCTGGCAATAAAGAAGAGGCACAGAATGGTTACGGAATCATGCAGAAAATGATTGACCAAGCAGTAAGCAAAGGCTTAATACATAAGAAGCAAGCATCTAGAAAAAAATCTAGAATCAATGCACAAATTAAAGCTCTATAAAACCTTTAATTAACATTGCTATAATTAAGCCCTCTTTTGAGGGCTTTTTAATGCACAACCATCTATGATTAACGACGAAGACAAGCAACTATTCAGATCCAGTGTTGATGCGACTGCGCCCATTGATAAAGATAATCACACTCAGCCTGGTGGAAGAATAAGCCAGCCAGCCTTTACAGCTTATAGTTATATTACCGAAGCCCGTTTGAGTGGTTCTGAAATAGTCGCTTATGCTAAAAATGGACTTTCACCTAAAATCATCAAAAAAATGAAACGTGGCAATATTGATCATGCCCCGGTACTGGATCTTCACGGGCAAACGGTTATTGAAGCTTGCGAAGCTATGAGTCAATTTATGTATCATTATCAGCATGAAGAGTTTATTCATATTATTCATGGCAAAGGTTATCACTCTGACAATAGCATGAGTATTCTAAAAACCCAAGTCGTGAGCTTTCTAAATCAACACCCACAAGTAATGGCGTTTAACTCTTGCCCTGATAAAGATGGTGGAACCGGCGCTGTATTTGCCTTACTTAAAAAATAGACAATGTTTGACTTAGATGAAATCTACAGTGTGTCCAGCTTTTTATCACTGTGCAATAAAACCGTTGAAAACAACATCCCAACTTGCTGGCTTCAAGGTGAGATTTCTAATTTAGCACGCCCTGCTTCAGGACATTGGTATTTTTCACTTAAGGATAATCGTGGCCAAGTGCGCTGTGCGCTATTTCGCCTTAACCAGCGAAATATTAAATTCACACCTGAAAATGGCATGGAAGTATTGGTGCGTGCAGCGCCAACACTCTACGAAGCGCGTGGTGATTTCCAATTAATCATTCAGCATATTGAACCTATTGGCGCTGGAAACCTTAATCTTGCTTTTGAACAGCTAAAAAGTCAATTATCTAAAGAAGGTTTGTTTGATTCGATTCATAAAAAACCACTGCCAGAAATAGTTAACACCATTGGTGTTATTTCTTCTTCAACAGGTGCGGTGATACAAGACATTATTAGAGTTTTGCATAAGCGCTACCCTTTTGCTGAAATATTATTATTTGACTCTGTAGTCCAGGGTGAAGGCTCAGAAATTAAGCTGGCTAAGGCTATTGAAGCAGCTGATCAAACAAACCGATGTGACGTGTTAATTTTGGCGCGTGGTGGTGGCTCATTAGAAGATTTATGGGCATTTAACGAAGAATCCTTAGCACGCGTTATCTTTGCTACTAATACGCCTATTATCAGCGCCATTGGTCATGAAACTGATACTACCATTGCTGACTTTGTAGCTGATGTGCGTGCACCAACACCAAGTGCTGCTGCTATGCTGGCCACGCCAGATCGATTAGAGATATTATCAAGTCTTGATAAATTAACTGCATTATTACAACAGCATGCACGTCAATATCAACAACACCAGCAAGCACAGCTTGACCTGCTAAAACTGAGAATCCCAACACCAGATAAAACCATTAACTACTTATCTCAACAGTTGGACTATTTATCACATAGATTAACCACAAGTGCAATAAGTCGAGTGAGTAATGATGAATCAAGGTTAAGCACTTTATACGCCACTTTAAAACAGCATTCTCCTAAAGAGCATATTCGTCATTCGATTGAGCTAAACAAACTATCTGTTCATCAACTCAATCAACAAATCAATAAGACCATCAGTGATAATACTAACATCCTAGATTCACTTAAAAATCGACTTAACAACTCAAGCGTACTAATGGTTGATCGCTATAAAAATTCACTGTCAATTCATGCCAATACATTAAACCTTTTGTCACCTCTTAGCACGCTTTCAAGAGGCTACAGCATTACTACGAATGTTGAAAATCAAGTATTATCATCCATTGAAAATATTGACAAAAATCAAATGATCAGCACTCGACTTAGTAGTGGCATCATTCATTCTAAGGTGGTAAAAATTGAAAAAAATTAACTTAATAACGTTGTTGTTATTATTATCATTTTCTGCGCTAGCCACTCTTAACGTCAATAATACTGCTATTCCAGGTGGTATTGCAGTGGTTGATTTTTATACAAACCATGCCAATCCAAAAGCTTTTTATAGTAATGTTCCAGTCTATCTACAGCGCAAGAAAGACACACATTGGCAAGCCCTAGTTGGCATTCCACTATTAGCAAAAATAGGGGAAAAACAATTAATTATTAAAGATTTTTCTGAGCGAAAAATAGCTTTTAATGTCATGCCCCATGGTTACAAAGAGCAGCATATCACCTTAACTGGAAAGAACAAAAAATATGTCAATCCAAACCTTGCGCATATGGATAGAATCACTAAAGAACGTCCAATTTTAGCCGTAGCGCGCAATACTTTTTCAGCTCAAGTATTTAACAACTCTAGTTTTATCCGTCCTGTTTCTGGCGTCACAACTAGCCCTTTTGGATTTAAACGATTCTACAATGGCCAAGCTCGACGTCCACATACTGGATTAGACTATGCAGGAAATACTGGTACACCCATTAAGGCAGCTGCCGCCGGCAAGGTAATTATTAGTGATGAATTTTTCTTCAATGGCAATGCGGTTTTTATTGATCATGGACAAGGATTAATCAGTGTCTATATTCACATGAATGAACGCTTAGTTAACCCTGGACAAATAATCAAGCAAGGTGATGTTATTGGCACTATTGGACAGACTGGAAGAGCAACAGGCCCACACCTTCACTTTGGTATTTATCTTAACAAAACCGTCATTAATCCAAATATTCTAATCAAGGACGCATCAAAATCATGACTTCTAATGTTTCTTTATTGCGCCGATTGGGTGCTGTTTTTTACGACATATGTTTAGCTTTTTCATTAATTTTTTTTGTCGGTATCGTTGTTAATGCTTTTATCGGTGAAATAGGTGATGCCTTTTTCTATCTAATCACTCTTCCAGGTGTTTACTTGTATTTTGTTATTTCATGGGTTAAAGGGCGCCAAACAATTGGCATGAAGGCTTGGAAATTCCAAGTCGTTCAACACAATCAAAAAAATATCACCTATCAACAGGCGTTTATTCGAGCTAGCCTTGGGTTTGTTTCTTTTATGCTGTTCGGGCTTGGATTTATATACCAACTATTTAACAAAGATAAACTTTCATGGCACGATAAAATCTCAAATACACTATTGATAAAAAATTAACCTGGATCAATAATTATAAAAAAAACCTGTGCTATAATATTAACATTATTAAACACTCTCGGAAATAGGCATGAGCGCTACAGACAACAGCACCAAAAAAGGTCATATATTAATGGTAAGCACTATGGCTGTTACTCTTATAGCACCACTCGCTCTAATCATCCTTTCTTATATCGGTGCAGTTTCTGGCACTGCTGAATATGTCGCAGCATTTGGTGTGATTGCTTCAACAATCTATATCATTGGTGGCTCGATTTGGATGTTTTCTCAAGATGCTACAGATGGAAAAAACCTTGCTGATGGCTAATCAATAGCTTGAACATTAAATCGCATTTACGCCCAGTCATTGGGCTTATAAAAAAGCCAAATAATTTATTTGGCTTTTTTTATCGCCATTGGTTTAGCCTTGTATTGATTGTGATTCTGATCACTTTATTTCGTCAAAATTTTATTAGCAATAATTTTCCCTTTGACATTTACGATAAGCAAAATTTACTTATACAAAGTATTATTGACAACAAACAGCTTGAGCAAGAAAATATACAACTAAAACTAGAGTCAGCCGCTAAATCTGATGATAAATTAGAAATTTTAGAATCCATGGCAAGACAAAAATTTGGATTGATTAAATCGGGTGAAAGGTACTACCAATTTAACATTTCTGAGCAAATCCAATAACATTATTACTCTTCATTTTTAGCACTTGCTAAGTTTACTTTTGCTTGGGTATAATAAAAACAATCTATCTAATTATTAAGTCTTATGTCGACCGATCAATGCTATCTTATTGTTCCTGCTAGTGGCATTGGATCACGCATGAATGCAGGCATCCCTAAGCAATATCTAATGCTTGATAATGGCTTAAATATACTTGATCAAACTTTAAAAACCTTACTTAGTATTGATAAAATTAAAGGCTTTGTTGTTGCGCTAGCAGAGCATGATGTGCATTTTAAAGAATCTCAGTTTGCCCACCACACTAAACTTTTAGCACTTGCCACAGGCGGTGAACAACGCTACCATTCTGTGATCAATGCTCTACACACCTTAAAGCCTTTTGTGAAAGACTCTGACTGGATTTTAGTGCATGACGCTGCGCGCCCTTGCGTTGATCCTGCCGATGTTGTTAAATTAATCAACCAACTTAAACACAGCTCTGTTGGTGGGTTATTAGCAACTAAAGTTATAGATACCATCAAGCAAGCCGATAAAAACCTTACAACTGCAACTATTGATCGAAGCACTCTATGGCAAGCGCAAACACCGCAAATGTATCGATTTGATGTATTATTAAAAGCATTAACCTCAGCATGTGATAATAAGATCAATATAACTGATGAAGCTAGTGCGATTGAACATATGGGCATGCAATCTTTACTGGTTGAATCATCTAAGCGTAATCTTAAAATAACCAATCCAGAAGATCTAGCACTGGCAAACTTTTACTTAACCAACCAGAGCTCACATGAAATTTAAAACCGGCCTAGGGCAAGATTCACATGCTTTTGAAGATAATAACAAGCCGTTATTATTAGCAGGGATTGATTTTGATTTTAATCAAGGCTTAAGAGCAAATAGCGATGGCGATGTATTGTTACATGCACTGACTAATGCAATATCGTCAATAACTGGCGTTAATATACTCGGCACTAAGGCGGATGAATTATGTCAACAAGGTGTTACTGATAGTAGTGAATATTTAAAACTAGCCTTGATCAACTTACACAACTGCGATATACAGCATGTTGCTATTTCTATTGAATGTTTAATGCCAAAAATCACACCCAAAATTAATGAGATGAAAGCCAATTTAGCCAAATTATTAAATATTTCAACTGCGGATATTGGTATTACTGCCACTACGGGTGAAGGTCTTACTTCTTTTGGTAGAGGTGAAGGTATCCAAGTTTTATGCATTGTTAGCGCCATCCAATCATGAAAGACTTAAGGCAGATTTCTAAGTCTAGAATCCATAAAATACATTTTGTTGGTATTGGTGGCTCTGGCATGAGTGGCATTGCCGAAGTTCTACATAATTTAGGCTATCAAATTTCTGGCTCAGATATTAATCAAAACAGCATTACCAAAAGACTATCTGATATGGGCTGCAAGATCAGTCATGGACACCATCAAGATAATATTGATCAAGCTCAAGCTGTGGTTATTTCAAGTGCTATTGACTCACTTAATGTTGAACTCGTTAAAGCCAAACAATTACATCTTCCCATTGTTCCTAGAGCTGAAATGTTGGCAGAAATCATGCGTTTTAGATTTGGAATTGCTGTATCAGGTACACATGGAAAAACCACCACTACCAGTATTATTACGCATATTCTCAATCAAGCAAATCTTGATCCAACTTATATTATTGGTGGTATTTTAAATTCAAACGGTATTAATGCAAAACTTGGTGAAAGCGATTATTTAGTTGCTGAAGCAGATGAATCAGATGCATCTTTTCTACACTTGCAACCCATGCTTAGCGTGATTACTAATGTTGATGAAGACCACATGTCTACCTATGGAAATGACTATCAACAATTGAAAGATGCTTTTGTTAGCTTTGCTTCTAATCTGCCTTTTTATGGTGCATGTATTCTTTGTACAGATGATGCCGGAGTAAAAGATATTGTAGATGATATTCACCGCCCTATTGTTAGCTATGGTTTCAATTCAGAGGCTGATATACGTGCCACTAATGTCAAACAAGTGGGAATGCAAATGCATTTTGATGTTGCCTGTACGCACAATAAAGACAAATATAAAAAGTCTTTTCACATTCAATTAAATTTAATTGGTCAGCATAATATTCTGAATACTCTGGCTGCAATTGGAATTTGCTGTGAACTTGACATTGAGGTTGAGATCATTCAATCAGCACTAAATGAATTTTCAGGTGTTGCCAGAAGGCTTGATTATCATCAGCAATTAACTATTAACAAACAATCAGTTGAGCTATTTGATGATTATGGTCACCATCCAGTTGAAGTAAGCGCCATTTTTAACTCATTAAAAAACACCTATCCGGATAAGCGTTTGGTAGTTATTTTTCAGCCGCATCGATATTCTCGAACTCGAGATCTTTTCGATGACTTTGCCCGAGTCTTGTCAACAGCTGATAGTTTGATTTTATTGGATATCTACCCCGCAAGTGAGCAACCTATTGCCCAAATTAGCAGCTCAACATTAGCAGAAGCCATTAGAAAAAGATCAACTTTAAATCCAGTTGTCATTAAAAATATACAAGAAGTGTTAAGTGTTCTGCCAAACTTGATCAATAAAAATGATGTACTGTTAACTTTAGGTGCAGGTGACATCCATGCATTGCCAAGCTTATTGAAAGCACATTACCATTAAAAAATACAACATGCTAAAGCACAATGAGCCTATGGCTTTACACTGCTCTTTACGGGCCGGAGGTTTAGCTCAAGTTTTTTACACGCCTGAAAGTGTTAGCAAGCTTGTTGATTTTCTAAAACAAAATGTACGGCCTGTTTTGTTTATTGGATTAGGTAGCAATCTGTTGATTCGAGATCAAGGCTTTAAAGGTGTTGTGATTAAACTTACCCTGCTTAAATCTATTAGTCTTGATAATACTAAAATCACAGTAGATTCAGGAGTGACATTAGCAAAATTATCTAGATTTTTATTGGCAAACAAGCTTTATGGTGGTGAGTTTTTAAGCGCCATTCCAGGTACTATTGGTGGCGCTTTAGCAATGAATGCTGGGGCTTTTGGCGCTGAATTTTGGCAATTTGTTAATAGCGTAACAACCATCAATAATTCAGGAGAAATGTTTCAGCGCCATGTTGAGGATTTTGAAATAGGCTATCGAAGAGCCAAACCTAACCATAAAGATGAATACTTTATTTCCGCAAAGTTAAGCTTTAGCAGTAAACCGTCTAATCAAAATATTCAAGACTTATTAGATAAAAGAAATGCCTCACAGCCAATCGGGCTACCTAGTTGTGGCAGTGTTTTTAAAAATCCAATTGATCTATATGCTGCTCAGTTAATTGAACAAGCTGGACTTAAAGGATTTTGCATTGGTGGTGCTTGTATCTCTAGTAAACATGCTAATTTTATTATCAACAATAACAATGCAAGTGCTAATGACATTGAAAATTTAATTTTATACATTCAACAGGTCGTAAAATTAAACTCAAATATTGACTTAGAAACTGAGCTTAAAATTATATGATTGCTGTATTAATGGGTGGTAATTCTGCTGAACGAGAAGTCTCCCTAGTGAGTGGCGAAGCAGTATATCAATCCCTGATAAGACAAGAAATTGAATGTTTTAAATTTGATTGGCAAGGTGATAATTTAGCTAAGCTTTGGGATGAAACATTTGATCTAGCCTTTATCATTCTTCATGGTCGTGGCGGTGAAGATGGCTATATTCAAATGCAGCTTGAGAAGCGAGACATTGCCTATACAGGGTCTAACTCTCAGTCAAGTGCCAATGGCATGAATAAACACCTAAGCAAGAAAATTTGGCAAAATTCAGAGCTTCCTTTAGCATCTTCTATCTTGGTTGATCGAAAGGGTATTGTGCCTGATATAAATTTTGCACTACCTTGGGCAGTAAAACCCGTTTGTGAAGGTTCTAGTATCGGCATTAGCAAGGTCACTAAAACTCAAGACTTAGGCCAAGCACTAGAATTAGCTTGGCAATATGATGATCAGGTTTTGGTTGAGCAGTGGATAGAAGGTGATGAATATACAGTGGCAATCCTAGGTGATAAAGCCCTTTCTGTTATTAAAATTGTGAGCGATCAAGATTTTTATAACTATGATTCTAAATATCACTCCAATACTACTCAATATCTTTGTCCTTGTGGCTTGAATAGCTCGCAAGAATTACACATACAAGCGTTAGCACTCAAGGCTTTTGACTCTATTGGGGCGCACGGATGGGGGCGCATTGACTTTATTGTCGATAAAAAAAATAAGCCTTATTTATTAGAAATCAACACCGTACCAGGTATGACTTCTCATTCTCTCGTACCAATGGCAGCAAAAGCTGATGAGATCAGTTTTGATCAGCTGATCAAGTGTATTATTAATGAAGTTTAAGAAAAAAAATAAACGCAAACTTTCCATTGGTCAGCATCTAAAGCGTTGGATCAAGCCTTTACTATTACTATTAGTGCTTTTAGTAATCAGCTGGAATGTCTATCAATACAACCCAAGTGAATTATTAAAAGTGTCTGTTAACTGGACAATTGATCGCACTCATTTAGTTGGTAAACTCAGTTTAGAAAAGAAAATAGAACCCTTAGCTAATGAATTTTATCAGTTGGATTTACATGATATCAAACATGAATTAGAGCTTCACCCTTGGGTACTGGAAGCGCAAGTAAAACGCTTATTTTTAGATGCGATTGATATTAATATTATCACTCATGAAATCGCCGCTCATTGGCAAAATATTGCCTGCGAACAAGACCAATCAAAAGATAATTGCCGGGGGTATGTCACCACAACAGGGCTGATTATTACACCAAAAAATTTGTTTTATCATCAGCAAGAAGAGTCAAGCGATGCTATCGAACTTCATTCCACTTATGATTTAACCAAAAATGACTCACTACTGAATGAATATCAAGCTTATCAACAAATTTTAACCAAAATGAAAATCAAAAAATTCGTGAAAAGTAACATTGACAGCTTAAGCATAAAGCCCAATATTACTGTTATATTGGGTTACAACCAACAACAACAGCGTTTGGAAAATTTTATTAAAATCTATGCCAAGTTAAGAAAGAAAGTTCCCCTAAAAAAACTTAATAAGGCCACTTACGATATGCGCTACTCAAAAGGATTTACACTGAAGTATCAGTAGAAATCAATTGATAGCACATAGCTAAATTCACCAAACTCCAATAAAACACAATCACTTTTACCGCCCATACAAAGAAATCAGGCAGGCCAATAGCGCCAAATACAAATGTTGCTATCATGCCAATTAGTGCAGGAATAATAGCTTGTAATAAAAACAAATTAGCCTGAGTGACAAAATTTAAATTCCACTTATATTTTGAAGGTTGTTGAATGGCAATATTAACAAAATTCAATGTAATTGGAATAATCAAGAAATAAGCAATTAATTGTAAAAAACCAAGCCCGGTTAACATAACAGGGATTGTTGTTACAAAACCAACAACCAAGGTTAAACCAATAAACCGACCTATCTGACTAAGATTGAAAACAGGTGTTTTAATCGAAACACTTTGATCACCCATAATTACCAAGCGATACAGGTTAATCGATAAATTCAAATAGCCATACAAGAACAATACCAAGTAAAGTAGTATGCTTTCTGGCAATACAACATCAGTTATTTGGTTACCTTGAAATATCACCTCCATCAATTCAAACATCTGCGGCAAAATAAATAAAAATGGCAGTGACACCAAGATAGGTAGAATTGAGATTTCAACAATCTTTTTCCAATGGGTTAAAGCAAAAGCAAAGCTTGCTAAAATTATTTTATTAATAGGAAGTATATTCATAAGGTTTATTTCATATTTGTATTCATTATATTAACCATAATGGTTAATTTTTGTCCAGGCTGCAACGGTTTATTGTCTAATTGATTCCATCGCTTAATTTGCAAAACAGTAACGCCAAACTTAGCAGCAATCACAGACAAATTATCGCCATTTTTAACTCGGTAAGAGACTTTTCTATCAATATTAATACCCAATGTCGTTATCAATGACAAATCTTTTTTTGCAATTGATTTAGACTGCCATACAAGCAATTTCTTGCCAAGCTTTAAAGGCTCTGAGCGCTTCAAATGATTCCATTTAATCAAACTATTGATAGTTACCTTGTATTTTCTAGCAATTAACCATAAGCTATCACCAGAAACAATTGTATGAATGACTTTACGATCTGATTTCCTAGAATTTAGTCGTGATTTTTCACGTTGAGATTCAGACAATGAATACTCATCACTATGCTTTTGCGCAATGGGAACAATTAAATAATCACCCGCCTTTATCAAATGACCATCAAGATGATTAACACTGGTTATTTGACTAATAATTGTCGCATGCTTTCTTGCAATTAAACTCAAACTATCTCCAGGCTTTACTTGATAGCGAACCCATTTCAGCTTATCAATATTGGGATTATTTTGCATAGCTCGTTTAAATAATGCCATATTGTTATTTGGTAAAAGCAATGTGTAAGATTCGTTGCTTGGTGTTGCCCAGCGCTTTAAACCTGGGTTCAAGGTATACAGCTCTTCTATTTCTAGCTCAGACCACTGAGCAATTAACGCAAGATCAAACTGACTTGTAAGCTTAATTGATTGTATGGTGGGCTGATTAATTACAGGTGTAATCGTTTGACCATATTTTTCTGGATGTCGAATTAATTCAGTAACCGCTAAGAGTCTTGGTACGTAGCCTTTGGTTTCTTTTGGCAGTTTAAGATGCCAGAAATCTGTTGGCTTACCTTGGATTCTGTTTGCTTTAATCGCTCTTTGCACACGGCCAGGGCCAGAGTTGTAAGCAGCGATTGCAAGCAGCCAATCACCTTTAAATAACTTTTTTAAATTTTTAAGATACTTAACAGCCGCTTTGGTTGATGCTAAAACATCTCGACGTCCGTCATACCACCAATTATCCTTTAAGCCGTAAAGCTTTCCTGTTGAAGGAATAAATTGCCATAGGCCTGATGCAGTTCCGTGCGAATACGAAAAAGGATAATATGCTGATTCAACAATAGGAAGTAAGGCAATTTCTAGCGGCAATCCTGCACGCTCAACCTCTTGAGTGACCAAATACAAATACGGCTCAGCTCGCTTAGTGATGCGAGTTAAATAATCAGGGTGTTTCTTAAACCAATCAATATGCCAATATAGCTGTTTGTCATTCGCAGCAGTTAATGTTGATCGGTTAACAATATAACGCCAAAGATCCTTTTCAACAACAGGTTGGGGGTTTATTGATGATAAATCTGGAAGGTTAGTTTTTTTTACTTGAAGAGGCTTAACATCACTTTGACTACTGCAAGCGCCTAGCAATAAAAAAACAGAGAAAAATAATTGTTTAGAAAACCTTAAGATTTAGATCCACCTGAACACTGAGGAGAAGCTGGTGCACCACCCTTTGCTGCCCATTCATCTTTTGTATAAGTATGCATCGCCAACGCGTGAATATGACCCAGCTCCTCTTTGAATAGCTGGTTAATAAAACGATGTCTTGTGATCAATGCTAAGTCATTGAAATAATCACTCACAACAATCAACTTAAAATGCGACTCAGTAGCAGGGCCAGAATGATTAGCAGATTCATTTAATACCTCCAAGTAGCTTGGCGATAAAGCCACCTCAAGTTGCTGTGTTAAATGCTGTTGCATTGATGGTGATTCATTCATGATTCGCCCACTTGATAAGCAAAATCAAAACTATCATTATAAAAATTATTTTCAAACATGCCTTTTTTTACAAAAGTGTTGGCAGCTGATCTTACCATTTGAGGTGGACCACATGCATACACTTCATAATTCGTTAGTGTTTTAAAATCAGCTAAAACTGCCTCGTGCACAAAGCCTGTACGTCCTTTCCATGAATCGTCAGGCATTGATAGTACTGGCGTAAAATTAATATTATCAAATTTTTCAGCCCATTCACTTGGTAAGCTCATGTATAAATCTTGCTCACTTCTAGCACCCCAATAGATATGGATTTTTCTTTGACTACCAGACTCAAGCGCATGCTCAACCATCGCTTTAACCGGGCCAAAACCTGTGCCACCCGCCACCATAATCATGGGTTTATCGCTACTCTCTCTTAAATAAAAACTACCCTTGGGGCCTTCAATTTTTAATAAAGATTTTTCTTTTAATTCATTAAATACAAAATTGGTAAATTTACCACCCGAGATCAAACGAACGTGAAGCTCAATAACACCTGTGTTATGTGGCGCATTAGCAATTGAAAAAGCTCTAGGCTCAAAATCAGGATGAATCAAGTCAATATATTGACCTGCTAAATACTGCATTGACTCACTGCTAGGAATTTTCAAGACAACTTTGGCAACATCTCCATTTAAGTGCTCAATTTTAGTTACCTTACAAGGTAGCGTTTTAACCTCTATGTCAGCAACGCTTTCTAACTCTGTCACAACAATTGATAAGTCTGTTTTTGCCTGACACTTACATGGGAGAATCATATTATCAGCAATCTCCTCAGTACTTAAACCAGGTGGGATACCTTCTTCATAGCTAACTTCACCCTCGATTAAGGTAGCCTTGCATTTGCCACAAAAGCCATTTCGACAGCCGTACGGAAAGCCGATGCCATTACTCATAGCGCCATCCAAGATGGTTTCACCTTTTTCTATCTTAAACTGACTGCCGGTTACTTGATTTTCTACTGTAAACATGTATTTATTTTCTAACTATTTTGAATGCTGACATTATAATCTAGGTAGTTATGATAAATGCTTACTAATACAAGGATCTTTGTGCAAAACCCTCCTGCCAATACTGTACTTTTTTTAATGGGCCCTACCGCCTCCGGAAAGACGGATTTAGCTATTGATATAAGCAAACACATTAATGCTAGATTGATCAGTGTTGATTCTGCTTTAATTTATACAAATATGAATATTGGCACAGCAAAGCCTGATACTCAAACATTGCTGGATCATCCGCATCATTTGATTGATATTTGTGAGCCTAGCGAAACCTATTCAGCACGTGACTTTACCATTGATGCGAATAAACAAATTGATCTAGCCTTTGCTAATAATGAACTGCCTATTTTGGTAGGTGGCACCTCATTTTATTTTAATGCCTTAGAGCATGGGTTATCAGATTTGCCGGAGTCAACCAAAGAATCCCGAAAAAAATACAATCAACTGTTAAAAGAAAAAGGCTCTGAGATACTTCACCAAGAGCTTGAATCAATCGATCCTATTGCCGCCCAACGAATTCATCCAAATGATTCCCAGAGAATTACGCGTGCCCTAGAAGTGTTCGATATTAGCGGACACACATTAACCGAATTACAAGGTAAAAAACAAGGTGGACTTAATTGTCACATTAAAAAAATCATCCTTATGCCTGATCGTGCACTACTTCATCAACGCATTGAAACTCGCTTTCACGCCATGATGGAGCAAGGATTTATACAAGAAGTCAGCACCTTAAAAGAGGATAAAAACCTTCATCAAGATTTACCTTCAATTCGCTGTGTAGGTTATCGCCAAGCTTGGAAATTCTTAAACAACGAGATAGATGAAAAAGAGATGATTGAAAGATCAATTATTGCTACTCGTCAGCTTTGTAAGCGCCAAAGTACTTGGCTTAGAAATGAAGCTAATGGACTAAAACTTGAAAAAAGTGATGTGGAACAGTGTTTAAGATTTATTAATGAGTGATGATTCTAGCTGTCTAAAACTGCCTTTTTAAAAGCCTTTCCTCGGTGTTCAAAATTATCAAACATGTCAAAACTTGCACAAGCTGGCGACAATAAGATAACACCATTATTAATCATGTCTTTAGCTAAAGACACTGCCTCTGACATATTTTCAGCGTGAATGGTTTGTGCCTGATGAATACCCTTATCAAATTCCACAGCACTTTGACCAATTAATACAACAGCTAAAACATTTTGATCAATTAATTCAAATAATTCACTGTGACTCTCATCTTTAGCAACGCCGCCAGCGATCAGAACAATGTTTTCATGTTTTTCTGTTAACGCCTTAAGCGCAGTAACGGTTGACAAAGCGTTAGTTGCTTTTGAATCATTATAAAATTCGACACCCTGTTGAAGGGCGATCCACTCTAAACGATGCTCTAAACCTTTAAAAGACTTAACACACTCAATCATGGATGGAATATCCAAACCAATTTGATCGCCTAATGATAGTGCTGCTAATATATTAGCAACGTTATGTTCGCCGATGAGTTGCATGTCATCAACCCCCATTAACACATCATCACCTTTGAGAAAATAACAACTCCCATGACAGGTTACCGTGCCAAAATCTTGGTCTGATTTAGGCATATCAATGCCAAAATGAATGGCTGAAGATTTTTTGGGGATTAAAGCCTCATCAATATTAATAACTAAATTCTGACAATATCGATACAAGCTTAATTTTGAAGCGGTATAGTGCTCAAAGTTTTCATATCGATCTAAATGATCTGGTGTAATATTTAGCACCACACCTGTCAATAAGTTTAAGCGCTTTGTATAGTCGAGTTGATAACTGGATAATTCAACAACATATAGATCAATATCATCTTCCAGGCAATCTAAAATAGGTTTGCCGATATTACCACCAATGGCTGTTTTTCTGCCAGTTGCACGCGCCATTTCACCTAACAATTGCGTTACGGTTGATTTACCATTAGTTCCTGTTATGCCAACAACAGGTGCCTGAACGACTCTAGAGAATAATTCAATATCACTGGTAATTTCGATATTTTTCTCACGCGCCCAAACAACAATGGATTCTTTTTGTGCAATACCAGGGGAAATGAAGATTTCATCAATCCCATCTAGCACTGAAATATCCCAAGCTCCAGAACAAACCTCAACTGTCGGAAATTTTTCTGAAAATCTTGATGAGCGCTCACTTTGTTGACGAGAGTCAGCTACTTTAAAAGGAATTTTTTCTTGTGCTAAAAATCGAGCAATGGAAAAACCTGTCACTCCTAAACCTAAAACCAGTTTCATGCTATTGTTTTATTTTCAGTATAAAATAAGATCATTTTACACGCTTAATCTTAGAGGGCAAATTATGAACACGTTTTCAACAACAACAACAATAAGCAACATCCAAGTTAAGAATAAAGTTTTGTCAGACACAATGAAGCTTTTATCTTACACGTTGATTTTTGGTGGCTTGGCCTCATGGTTTTCAGTTGCATCAGGTGCTGGATTTGGATCAGCTATGATCAGTTCAATCGCTGCTATCGCTATTATTTGGTTTGTTCTTCCTAAAACTCAAAACAGCAATAAAGGTATTTTGACTGCCTTTGCAATTGCCGGTTTACTTGGTTTTTCAATTGGTCCAATGTTGTCACATTATCTTGCCATGCCAAACGGTGCAGATTTAGTCATTCAAGCAATGACTGGCACTGGTGTTGCATTTTTTGCGATTAGTTTTTATGCTCAAAATAGCAAAAAGGACTTTAGCTTTTTAAATGGTATGATTTTTTTCGCAATGATTGCGGTTATCGTTTTGTCATTGCTTAACTTCTTCTTTCTTGAATCATCAGCATTCGGCTTATTAATGTCATTTGCTATCGTATTGATTATGGGTGCATTCATGTTGAGCCAAATGTCAGCTATCATCAATGGTGGCGAAACTAATTACATCTCTGCAACGGTTGGCTTATATCTTGCACTTCACAACATGTTTACTAGCCTACTTCATTTGTTAGGTGCATTTTCTAACGACGACTAACACACTACCAATTTATTGTTATGATTGATAGAGAAGGGTATCGCGCAAATGTTGGCATTGTTATTACTAATGACAAGCAACAGGTGCTATTAGCCAAACGCTATAAGCAAGACTCTTGGCAATTACCGCAAGGTGGCATTGACCAAGGGGAAAGTGATCTAGACGCTCTTTTTCGTGAACTTAATGAAGAGGTTGGATTAGAAATTCATGACGTTTGTGTGCTTGCAAAAACACCTAAATGGCTACGCTACGATTTACCTGATTGTCATATCAGGCGCTCTCAAAAGCCAACTTGCGTTGGACAGAAGCAAATTTGGTTTTTACTTCGCCTTACTTCAAGTGAAGATAGTATCAAACTTGATACACACTCTGATATTGAATTTGACGATTGGACTTGGGTGGATTACTGGAATCCTATTGAAGAGGTTATTGACTTTAAAAAGCCAATCTATGAAGATATGCTAAAAGCCTTAGCACCGGTTTTATTTAACAACCAGCACAAAATCCCAGCTCACTATTCACGCCCATTAAAGTGTAGTGCCATTATTTTAAACAAAGACCAACTCTAAAGCAAAATAAAAGCGCTAGAACAGCGCTAACTGTTACTATCGACTTGGTATAATTCCACCCTATTAAGCATTTTTTTAAGGATTTATTTACGTGAATATTGGAATTTTAGGCCTGGGTACAGTTGGTGGTGGTGTTGTTAACGTTTTAAACAACAATAAAAGTGAGATTTTTGCACGCACAGGTGAGCAAATCAACATCACTCATGGCGCTGTTAAAAGTATATCTGAGCCAAGAATATGTGAAGATGGCAACATCAACATTACTGAAGATGCTTTTAGCGTTGCTAACAATCCTGATGTAGATGTTGTTTTGGAGCTTATTGGTGGCACAACCATTGCTAAAGATTTAGTGATTGCCGCTATTAACAACAACAAGCACGTCATTACCGCCAATAAAGCATTAATTGCCACTCATGGCAATGAGCTACTGACGCTAGCCAAGCAAAAAAATGTACACTTGTTATTTGAAGCAGCGGTTGCTGGCGGTATTCCAATTTTAAAATCATTAGAGCAAGGTCTTAGTGCCAACAAGATTGAGCTTGTGGCCGGCATTATCAATGGCACAGGTAACTTTATCTTGACTGAAATGCGTGACAAAGGCAGAGATTTTGCTGATGTCTTGAAAGAAGCTCAAGCACTAGGCTACGCCGAAGCTGATCCTACTTTTGATGTTGAAGGCATTGATGCTGCACACAAGCTTGCCATTCTTGCGTCAATTGCCTATGGTTGTGAATTACAAATGGATAAAGTATCTACCGAAGGTATTAGCGATATTAGCGGTGAAGATGTTAGCTTCGCAACAGAGCTAAATTATTCAATTAAGCATCTAGGTATTGCTAAAAAAGTTAACGGCGAATTACAAATGCGCGTGCACCCTACTTTAATTCCAAAAACTCAATTACTAGCTAATGTTGATGGTGTGATGAATGCAGTACTTGTCAAAGGCAATGCGGTTGGCCCAACTTTATATTATGGTGCTGGTGCTGGTGCTGAAGCTACAGCAAGTGCTGTTATTGCAGATTTAGTTGACATCATCAAAGGTACAGTTAGTCATGATGTATTTGGCTGGAAACAACTAATTGAAATCCCGAGCTGCAATCCTGGCAATGTTGAAAGCGTGTTTTATTTACGCCTACTAGCAACAGACAAACCTGGTGTGTTAGCTGATATTACCACTACACTCGCCAAACACAACATTAGCGTAGAGTCAGTTATTCAAAAGCAAATTGATCAACAAAACAATGCTCATATTGCTATTATCACTAACAGCGTTAAAACAGCCGATCTACAAGCTGCTACTGCAGAAATCCAAACCCATGAATTTATCCAAGAAACGGTTAAAATTATTCATGTTGAAAACCTTGATTAAGGAGAAAATATAATGATATACACAGGCCTAATTGAAAAATACCGCGACAGACTTCCAGTTGATGCTTCAACTAAATTAATCAGCCTTGGCGAAGGCAATACACCTCTAATTCGACTAGAGAATATTCCTGCTCTATTGGGTAAAAATGTTGATATTTATATTAAATACGAAGGTCTAAACCCGACCGGTTCTTTTAAAGATCGTGGCATGACTATGGCGGTTACCAAAGCAGTTGAAGCAGGTTCTAAAGCAATTATTTGCGCTTCAACTGGCAATACTTCTGCCGCAGCAGCTGCATATGCAGCCAGAGCTGGAATTAAAGCTTTTGTACTTATTCCTGAAGGTAAGATTGCCCTTGGTAAGCTAGCCCAAGCCATGATTCATGGTGCTGTTATTATTCAAATCAAAGGTAACTTTGATGATGGCATGCGTTTAGTTAAAGAGGTTGCAGATCACGCACCAGTTTCTATTGTTAACTCTATCAATCCATATCGCTTACAAGGTCAAAAAACAGCAGCATTTGAAATTATTGAGGAATTAGGTGTGGCACCTGATTACCATTGTCTACCAGTGGGTAACGCTGGAAATATTTCCGCCCACTGGATGGGTTACAAAGAGTACTTTGACGATGGTATAGCTACTACAAAACCAAAAATGGTAGGCTATCAAGCGGCTGGTGCAGCTCCTTTTGTTAAAGGAGAAATGATTGATGACCCTGAAACTATAGCGACAGCTATCCGAATTGGCCATCCACAAAGTTGGGACTTGGCTCACGCAGTTGAAAAAGAATCTAATGGCTGGTTTGACTCATTAACAGATGAAGAAATTTTAGCGGCGCAAAAATTACTCACAGAACAAGAGGGTATTTTTTGTGAGCCAGCATCAGCAACATCACTTGCGGGTGCTATGCGCGATATTAAAAATGGAAAAATCGCCGAAGGCTCTACAATAGTTTGCACACTAACAGGTCACGGCCTTAAAGATCCAGATACTGCTATTTCACAATGCACAGATGCAATGATTAATATTAATCCTGTGATGAGTGAAGTAAGAGATGCTATTTTAAATAACATGTAATTTTTATCACTAAGCTTCTACTTAGTGATAAATCTAACAAGGGGATTTATGTCATACCTAACTATCGATCAAACCATTGGTAATACTCCTTTAGTTATACTACAGCGCCTAAATCCAAATCCAACTAACACCATTTTATTAAAATTAGAAGGTAACAATCCAGCTGGATCAGTCAAGGATCGTGCTGCTTTTAATATGATTACACAGGCAGAATCTAGGGGGGATATCAAGCCTGGAGATACTCTGATTGAGGCTACCAGTGGCAACACCGGTATAGCGCTAGCTATGGTTGCAGCCATTAAAGGCTACAAGATGATGCTGATCATGCCTGAGAATCTATCTCAGGAGCGTCGTGATGCCATGACCGCTTACGGGGCAGAATTGTTACTAGTCACTGAGCAAGCAGGCATGGAGGGTGCTCGAGATTTAGCTGATAAACTAGAGGCGGATGGTAAAGGCTTACAATTAGATCAGTTTTCCAATCAAGATAACTCCGGTGCCCATGTCAATACTACCGCTGAAGAAATCTGGCGAGATACTCAGGGAAAGATTACTCATTTTGTCTCTGCGATGGGTACAACTGGCACTATCATGGGGGTTTCTAACTCACTTAAGAATAAGAATACTGATGTGCAAATTATTGGCGTCCAACCGGAAGATGGCGCTCAAATTGCAGGCATTCGTCGCTGGACTAAGGAATATCTACCTAAAATTTTTAATGCTTCAAGAGTTGACTCTATGATGGACGTATCACAAGCTTCGGCCGAACAAACCACGCGTGATTTAGCCACTAAAGAGGGTATATTTGCTGGTGTATCGAGCGGTGGTGCCGTCTCGGCAGCACTCGAGCTATCCAAGCGAGTAAACAATGCTACTATTGTTACCATTGTTTGTGATCGAGGAGATCGCTACCTATCAACCGGCCTATTTAACGCTACATAAATCATGCGTAGATATATCTCGCATCAGTTTCCAAACGAACTAAAAACCTATATTTCGTTAATACTAGCTAGCCTATTAACAGTTGTTGCCATTGATTTTTTTCTCTACTCAAGTGACTACGCTCAACACTTGTTCAAACAACTGATCGCATCACAACCAGAATTAAGCTTCGCAATTACCCCAATAACATTTGTATTAATTGTATACGTAGCTAAATATTTTTGTCATTATGTGCAGGGTAGTGGCATCCCTCAATTGATTGCAGCTAATGATTCTCGCAATAAAACTATTCGTGAACGACTACTTTCATTTAGGGTGGCTGTTGGAAAAATTGGCTTTATTTTTCTTGGCATGCTGGGCGGTGCTCCGATCGGGATTGAAGGGCCTAGTATTCATATTGGCGGATCTATCTTTTATGGTTTTAATCGTTTTTTAAAATTAAAACGTAAATTACTTATTCATTCATTAATCGCGATTGGTGGTAGTGCCGGGTTAATTGTTGCCTTTAACGCTCCCATTGCAGGTTTTTTATTTGCTTATGAGGAAATCGGCCGAAAATTAAAAAAACAAGCACTTATTCTAATTGCTGCAGTTAGTCTGTTGGTCTACTTTTTATCGCTTTTATATCGAGGCAACACACCCTATCTTGCCAATATGTCTGCTTATACAATTGACTATTCTCTTATTTGGCAACTGATTCCACTGGCCATTCTTGCAGGTATTGTTGGCGGGTTATTTTCTAAAGCCACTCTTTACTTAATTGAAAAATTTATCAGTCACACTAAATTTCGCGTGATTCTAATCGCCTCTTTATTAGGACTAATCATTGCCGCATTTAACTACCTATCCAAAGGTCAAATTGCAGGTTCAGGCCGTGAGGAGGTTTTATTAATGCTGGCTGGAGAGCGATTAGGAGTTGAATTTGTACTAATGAAATACTTCTCTACACTCAGCTCTTTAGCATCTACTATTCCAGGTGGACTGTTTATGCCGAGCATTTCTATTGGCGCAGGTATTGGTGCAGAGATAGCTACCTACTACACTCAAATTAACGCCGAAGTGATTATTATGATGGCGATGATCGCCTACTTAAGTGCCGTTGTTAGGGCGCCGCTTACAGCCACTTTTGTTATTTTAGAAATGAGTGCATCACTTACTCTAATCTTTCCAGGCTTGCTAGTTGCCTTTGCTGCCAATTGGGTCAGTAAACAGATTTTCACTCAGCCAATCTATGAAGCGTTAGCTGAAAACTATCTTAAACTAACGCAAAAATAGCTCTTAAAAAGGTTTCACCACCACCAGAATAATAATCGCTACCAGTATTAATACTGGAAACTCATTAAACCAGCGATAAAATATATCTGAACGCGTATTTTTGTCTTTTTTAAAGGTTTGTAATAATCGACCACAATAAAAATGATAGACAATTAGAGGCACTACTAATGCTAATTTTGCATGTAGCCAATATTGAGTTTGATAAACTTCCCAAGCATCAATCACCATCCACATACCCAGTGCAACTGCCAATACCATGCTAGGTGTCATAATGCCACGATACAATTTTCGCTCCATTACCTTGAATCGCTCAATACTAATTTTATCTTGACTCATTGCATGATAAACAAATAGTCGAGGTAAGTAAAATAGGGCTGCAAACCATGTAATTATACTAATAATATGAAAAGCTTTGATCCATAGCATGTCGTTTTTTCCTTTATTAACAACTAACATTAATTACCCACCATTATAGTAAAATAAAATTTAACTTTTATTAAACTTTACCTCAATTGAAGAAATATAGAGAAATTCCCTATAATTACACCTCATTTTCCGATAAAGAAATTGTGTATCGTATTCTGGGTGTTGAAGCTTGGGACTTACTAGAATCTTTACGCACAGATCGTAACACAGGTCGTAGTGCACGTATGTTATTTGAAGTATTGGGTGATATGTGGGTGGTTGATCGAAACCCTTATCTTCAAGAAGACTTAATCAAAAATAAACGCCGCTGGAAATCACTGATTGAAGCGCTTAATTCACGCCTTGATTTAATACGCAATCGCGCTGGAAATAATGAAAAAGTACTTGATTTACTTCGCAACGCTGATGAAGCGGTTATCAGGTTTGAGCGCTGCTTAAGTGACTTTAAGGAACACAAAAAACGCATAAAAAAAGCATTACTGAAAGTAACACACAATAACAATATTCGTTTTGACGCACTCTCGCGCTCATCTCATTCAACTGATGCAACCGACTGGCGTGTTGAATACCCGCAAGTGGTCATCACTCCTGATACTGAATTTGAAATATCCGCAATTGTTAAAACGTGTATTGAACTTGGATTAACCATTATTCCTCGTGGTGGCGGCACTGGCTATACTGGCGGCGCTATTCCACTACACACGCAAACGGCAGTTATCAATACTGAAAAAATGAGCTTTATTGGTGACGTTCAACATGCTGATGGCATTCATAGTGTCAATGTTGGTGCAGGTGTTATTACCAAGCGCGTAAGTGAACTAGCTACCAAACATAATTTAGTATTTGCGGTTGATCCAACCTCACAAGACGCCTGTACAATCGGTGGCAACGTGGCTATGAATGCCGGTGGTAAAAAAGCCCTAAGATGGGGAACCACCATCGACAACCTATTGTCTTGGAAAATGGTAATGCCTGATGGTGCTTGGCTGCAAGTTGAGCGTCTTAATCATAATCAAGACAAAATTCAATTATTAAAATCGGTCAGCTTTAAGATTCACACCCTAAAAGACGACGCCAAAACTGTACTTAGCACTCGTACGTTAAAAATCGACACTAAAAACATGCGCAAGAGCGGCCTAGGCAAAGATGTTACTAACAAGTTCTTAGATGGCTTGCCAGGTATTCAAAAAGAAGGTTGCGATGGCTTCATCACCTCTGCTGAATTTATTCTGCATCAGCCATTGGCTCACATTAACACACTGTGTTTAGAGTTTTTTGGCCATGATCTTAAAGCCGCTGTATCAAGTATTGTTGAAATTAAAGAATCGGTTGATCAAAATTCAGCAGTTGATTTGGTCGGCATGGAGCATTTGGATGCGCGCTATATTAAAGCCATTAGCTATACCACCAAAGCCAATAAGTCAGAGTTGCCACGAATGGTGCTATTGATTGATATATCTAGCCATGAACAAGCATCACTAGACACTCATATTGAAACCATTAAAGCCATTACACTCGCTCAAGACGGTGAGTGCTTTATTGCAAAATCAACAGCTAAACGTCAAATTTTTTGGAAAGATCGTGCCAATACAGCTGCCATTGCAGCACATACTAATGCCTTTAAAATCAATGAAGACGTGGTTATTCCACTGGATAAATTGGCTGACTACAGTGATGGCATTGAGCATCTAAATATTCGCCTATCAATTGAGAATAAGCTAGACACCCTGAAAGGTGTTCGCACTTACTTGCAAAGCATCAAACCCAAAGACCACCTGGTTAAAGAAAAAATAACATTAGCACTTGAGCTATTAGAGCGTATCAATCACCAATGGCAAGATTCACTGACCCAGCTAAGTGATCAAAAAACCTTTCGACTACTTCAAACTGGTCAAATTAGAATCTCATACATGGATGAATTTGCTCATCCGCTGAATGATTTACTCATGGGTGAGGTCTTTACTGAAATCCGTCAAGAGATTAAAAACATTCACAGTCAATTCCGCACTGTTCGCATTTTTGTAGCAACACACATGCATGCCGGTGATGGTAATGTTCATACCAATATTCCAGTGCATTCTCACAATATCCAGATGCTGCACAAAGCTGAAAGTGTGGTTGATGAAATCATGTTTTTGGCTGAAAAACTAGGTGGTGTTATTTCTGGTGAGCACGGTATTGGTCTGACAAAATATCAGTATTTGTCGGATGATTTTAAGCAAGAATTTATTGCCTATAAGCAACAGATTGATCCAAACAACCACTTCAATAAAGGTAAGTTAATGCCAGGAAGTGGCCTTAATAACGCCTTCACACCCTCGCTACACTTAGTAGAGCAAGAAGCGCTAATTCTTGAAAGTAGTGAAATTGGCGAGATTAACGACATGGTTAAATCATGCCTTCGCTGCGGAAAGTGTAAAGATGTGTGTACTACTCATGTACCTGAGGCCAATTTACTGTATTCGCCTAGAGATAAAATCATTGGCACCAACCTAATCTCTGAAGCTTTTTTATATGAAGAACAGACTAGACGTGGCATCTCTCTCAACCATTTTGTTGAGCTTGATGATATTGCTGATCATTGCACAATATGTCATCGTTGCGAAAAACCATGCCCAGTCGACATTGATTTTGGTGATGTTTCAATTAAGATGAAATCAATCTTAATCAAGCAAGGCATGCGCCACACCAACATTGCTGCAAAAATGTCAATAGCTTACCTTAATATGACCAAGCCTTGGCAGATCAACCTAACCAAGAAATTATTAATTAATGTTGGATATAGAGCGCAAAATATTATTTCACGCCTTGCTAAGCCATTTGTTAGTAAAAAACCCAATAAAACCGTTGGCAAGCCTAGCTTACGAATCGAGCTAACTACTCTGCTCGATAAACCGCTACCAACTGACATTGGGCTTAAGCCAATGCGTCAACTGCTTGATATTATTGATCCTGGCACGGTGCCAATATTATCGCATCCAACCAAATCTAATGCCGATTCACCAAGTGTGTTTTATTTTCCTGGTTGTGGCTCTGAGCGCCTATATTCACAAATTGGGTTAGCAACTATTGCACTGCTTTATCATCAAGGTATTAAAGTGGTTCTTCCGCCTAGCTACTTATGCTGTGGATACCCTCAACGCTCTAGTGGCTATGACGCCAAAAGCTTGGCTATTTCGACAGATAATCGCGTTTTGTTCCATCGCATGGCTAACACCTTAAACTACCTAGATATCAAGCATGTGCTAACCTCATGTGGCACCTGTATTGATCAACTCGCCAGCTATGAATTAGGCGACATATTTAAAGATTCTAGCCTGGTTGATATTCACGAATATTTACTTGAGCAAGATGTCACCTTAAAGGCCACAGGCGAACAGTATCTTTATCATGCACCTTGCCATGATCCTATTAAATCAGATGAATCTAGTACAGTAATTTCTAAAATTATGAACAGTGAGGTTGTTAATAATGATCGCTGTTGTGGCGAAGCAGGTACCTTTGCTGTTGCCAGACCAGATATCGCCAAGCAAGCTAAGTTTAGAAAAGAAGCGGAAATCAAAAAAGGACTAGCTAATATTGCTAAAACTGACAAGCCAGTCAAAATGTTAACTACCTGCCCTGCTTGTCGACAAGGTTTGGCTCGCTATAAAGGTTCAGCCAATATTGAACCCATCTATCCAATCGAGCTTATTGCAGAGCAGCAATTAGGCGAAAACTGGCAGAACGAATTCATCCAATCCGTCAACATTGAAAAAGTATTGCTTTAAAATTACACACTGACATTAAGTCAAACACTTGAGAAGAATTAATACACACGGAGATACAATGAAAAAAATATTAATCACGCTTTTTGCGATATTATCAACCAACACCTTTGCTGGCAGTGCACAAAACATTGCAGATGCATTTAACACATCATCAACCCCTGATGAACTAGTCAAATCAGGCTGGGCTGGCAATGATGCAGGTAAAGGCTATAAAGTTTTACAAGTTATTGTAAAAGAATCGAGTAAAGCGGCTGAGCTACACATTGACGCCAATGGTAAAGTTGTTGCTGCATTTGATAATGCTAAAACTTCTAAATTAGACTCTAATGTAGATTACAAAATGAT
>DTUI01000091.1:0-53752 GCA_012964205.1 Candidatus Thioglobus sp. | reverse complement strand
CATTTGATAATGCTAAAACTTCTAAATTAGACTCTAATGTAGATTACAAAATGATCGCCTCAATGGAAGACTGGGCATCAATGGGGACTGGAGAATCTGGCCCTATGTACCACATGACCTTTGGCGGTTTGTCTTTTGAAGGTCCAATGGGCGAAGCCATGGATAACATGGGACCATTCGCTTCTTTCTTGATTAATATTGGTAAAAATATCCAAGACTAATTAAGTTTTATCAGTGCTGGTGTTATCACTAGCACTGACATACACCCAAGCTTCAATACCTGATTGCATCTTACCCAGAACGCGCTGATAAGCATCAACTTCATATTGATCTGAATGAGCTAATTCTTCAGCGGTAATTTCAAACACCATGCCTTTTATTTCACTGGTTTTATTACCAAGGATGGCGATTGGGTGATGGGTTTTTCCACTTAGCTTAACAACCGCTTCGTCTTCTATCTTAACAAGCTCTAATTGATAGCCTAATAACACCTCGCTAGCACCAGTTAATTCACGCCCAAACGTTTCAATTTGAACTTGTACATCTTGCAAGGTTCCATAAGAAAAAAGCAACTTCATTTCATTCATAGTAAATATAAAATTCAATATCAACCATTATTATTTAATAAAGTTGATAATCTAACCAGTTCAGCTACCGATTTAACTTTCATTTTTTTCATCACTTTAGATCTGTGCGCTTCAACTGTTGGAATAGAAATAAATAATTTATCAGCAATGCTGCGATTTTTATCACCCGAAATCACAAGCTTAAACACCTCGATTTCTTTCTGAGTTAGTAAGTTATAACACCCTAGAATAAAGATTTTTTCTGAAAATAGATTTATAGCATCGGTTACTTTAGTTAGCAATAGATCTGGGTCAAAAGGTTTTTCAAAAAAATCAAGTGCACCAAGCTTCATAGCCTCAACTGCAATATTAACATTAGCATGCCCGGTAATAAAAATAGTAGGTCGGATACATCCAATCTTATTAAGACTATCCTGTAATTCTAAGCCAGTCATATCTTCCATATCAATGTCAGAAACTAAACAGCCCATATAGTTCCGATCCAGATCGTCTAAATAGCTTTGTGCACTTGTATACGTGTTTACCTCAAAATCATGAAGTTTAAAAAAATTAGACAAGGAGTCACAAACTTTTTTATCATCATCCACAATAAAAACATGTAAAGGGTTATTTTTCATCTTTAAGTTGCCATGGGAAGAGTGATTAGAAATGAACTACCTTTATTCGAAGTTGAATTAAGAGTTAAAGTTCCACCATATGATCTAATAATGCGTCTAGATAAATTTAACCCAATGCCTAGACCTTCAGTATCGGTTTTTTCTTTGCTGCTCTTAAACAATACAAACAAGTCATCAATATTATTGATCTTGCCACCCGTATCAATAATCAATATACTAATTTTATTAAGTGAAAATGTAGATCTGATACTTAAAGAGTTAACTTGTTTAGCATTATTAACCATGGCATTAATAGAGTTTTTGACCAAATTCAACAACACTTGATCAAGCTCAATAGGGCTCATCTCAATAAATTTAAGATTATCGTCTAAAAACAGCTCTAAATTAATGTCATTCCTAATAAGATCTTGTTTGAGCATCTTGGTGATTTTTATAATATTTTTATTGGCGATAAACCTCTCTTTAGTAATTTTTTTATTTGATAAAAAACTACGTATATTAGTCAATAAATTAACACAATGGTCTGTTTTCAATTGTAATTCATGAGAAGTGGTTCTAACTTGATCAAAATCGCATTTATCGCCATCTTCCAGCATTTTGCTAAGAATATGCGCATCGATTTTAATTGAGGTAATAGGCTGGGCTAATTCGTGTGTTACTTCAGAAAGTAGCCGATCAACTGAGTTCACTCGTGAAAGCTGCTCGAGCTGCATCTTATATTGCTGAATCTCAATTTTTTTACGATTACGAATTACCTGAAATAGATATGCAGATAAAAGTATAGTGATAATAATAGCAATAGAGTTCTCACGATAAAACTTAAGATAAAAAGGATCTTGATAAATACTAAGTTTGTGCTTTTTTAATAATCGATGAATAATTTTATAATCTGCAACCTCGCCCCATAAAGGTAAATTTACAGATGTATTACCATTGCGAAAATAATTTGGTGACATGAAAAATCTTACAATTTTCTCTGATAATTCAAGATTTGTATTTTTGTTTGCAGAAAATGACCACTCTGGTACTAAATGGGTGCTTAATAGATAAGGAAATTCAGGCTTAAGATCTAAAATTTTAAAATCAGATAGTTTGATTGCACCATTTTTATTCATTTTTTCTAAAACACCTGTACGAACTAGACCCGCATGTACTAGTTGCTGGTTAACAGCTTTAACAATATTATCCTGCCTTCCTAAGAAGTCAATCCGAGAAAAATCAGAATAAGGGTCAACACCTTGTTTTAGTAAATAATCATAGCCCAGAATCCATCCACCTAATCCAACAGGGTTTGCACCTGCAAACGACTTACCTTTAAGGTCGCTTGAAGAATTAGTATTAGCATTAGATGCTAATGTAAAAATTACCGAACCGAACTGTGAAACTCCAAGCTTATCTACCTTTGTCAGCAAAGGCGCTATACCACTCAATTTTTCCAGTTCAGCTGTTGCAACTGGTTGGGTAATCACATAATCAAGCTTGTTTTCTGAAACCAGTTCCCGCAACAAAGATGTATTGGTCGCCTCTATTATTGTCAACTTAAAATCGTAATCATTGAATTGATGATTTAAGCTATCAATCATTGGCTGCCATTTTTTAGTAGCTATATCAGGACCTAAAAATGACTGCACCGCAATAATGATCTGCTTGTTATTTTCAGATATTGCCGCCAATGATATAAAATTTAGGCACAAAATAAGTAGTGTATTTCTTAAGAGGCGATAACTTAACATCTGATTATTATAGTATGTGTAAATATTTAAATTGTACGACCGACACTTAACACGATCAGTTTATCTATCTTTATAAGTCGATAAAAAGCAGCTTGTACATCTGCCGCACTAATAGCATTAATTTTTTGGGTAAAACCACTTAAATAATCACCCGGAAGTTCATAAAACCCTATGATTGACAAATAAGTTAGAATATTAGCATTGCTAGAAGTCTCTAGTGAAAATCCACCAATAATATTATCCTTACCATCTTGTAACAATTGCGCGTCAATTGGGGATTTTATGAATCTTTCCAGCGTTTTTAATACTACTTGTTTAGCCTGTTGTGTTTGTGAATTCTTAGTTTGAAGTTTAATCAAAAATAGTCCGTTCGATTTCATCTTGGTGAAATAACTTACCACTGAATATGCCAGTCCTCGTTGCTCACGCACCTGCTCACTTAATACTGAACTTAGACCGCTACCACCAAGGATATGATTACCCAAATATAACGGGTAATAATCAGCATGTGTGCGGTTAATGCCACTTTGACCAATGAGCAAATGCGTTTGCTTAGAAGGAAACTCAATATGTTCAGTAATCGATACCACTGTTGGTACAACAATTGGATTATCTTTAGCTTTCTTGCCAGTATTTAAACCATGTGAAAGCTGCCTGGCAATTTGCTTTGCTTTAGCTTTAGTAATATCACCCACCATGGCAATGGTAAGATTATTTGCAACATAATATTGCTGGTAAAACTCGGTTAAGTCTTTCAGCTGAATAGCCTCAAGACTTTCCTTGGTGCCATTTTTTGGCTGTGCATAAGCATGATCAGCAAACACCAATTGATCAAATTTTAGCGCTGCAACACGTCCAGGATATTGCTTTGAGGCTCTTATAGAGCGAATCAATTGTTTTCTTTCACGTGTTAACAAAGCTTGTTTAAATTCAGGCTCACTAATGACTTCGCGAAACATCTCTAACGATTGGCGCAAGATAGACTCTCGCGTCAAACTGCGCATTGATACAATCGCCATATCTTTAAGGGAATTTGTAGAAAACTCACTACCTAGTGATTCAAACTGATTAATGATTTGCTCTTCATTATGATATTTGCTGGCACTACCAATCAATATATTGGTTAACGTAGCCAAGCCGTATTTATCTGCATCTCTTGAGCTTGCAGCATCAAAATTTAGCGCAATATCCAACATAGGCAAGCCTTTGGCTTGTGTAAATAACACCATCGCTCCTTCGGGCGTTTTCCAACGCTCAATAACAAGCTGTGTTTGCTCTGCAAACACATGAGTTGTTAGCAATGCTAATAGCCATAAAATCTTCATTGCATACCTTGAGGAATAAGTTCTACGGTGTTAACTTGTGAAAAATCTAAATACATCTTAGCAACAATTGACAAATCTTTAGCACTAATTTTGTTCATTTTATCTACATATTCAAACATTTTATCAGCACCAAGACCAACTGTACTTAGCATACCTAGATAATAAGATTGTGTAGAAATCTGATCTTGTTCAAAAATAAAACTTGCTTCTAATTGCGCTTTGGTACGATCCAATTCACCTTGTAATAGTTCAGGATGATTAATCATTTCATCCACTTGAGCTTTAATAGCATCAATTACAACTTGATTGTCAATGCCATCAGCTGGCACAAAACTCAAGCTAAATAATGTATTGTGCTTATCATATAAACGATACCCAACACCAATAGCTGAGGCAATTTTCTCATTTCTAATGAGATTTTTAGACAAGCCATTATCTAACACATAAGCCAACATTTCTAACTGATAGGCTTGTGCTTTATTGGTTGCAGTTTTTAAACTGGGCACATGAAATGCAAATACACTCAGTGGTAATTCCGCTTTAAGCTTCAAACTTCGAGTTTGCTGATATTGTGCAATAGAAGGTGAATCTTCAAGATTGCTAATCTTATTATTCGCAGTATAACTGCCAAAATATTGTTTAACTAAGGTGATTACTTTTTGTGCATCAACATCACCAACCACCACTAATGTGGCATTATTTGGTGCATAAAAACGCTCATACCACTGGCGTAAATCTCGTAGTTGATATGCTTCAATATCTTCTTGAAATCCAATCACTGGTGCATGATAAGCACCCTCATCAGCAAAAGAAATTAAGCGTAGGTTTTCATATACCTTAGCATTTGGATTGTCATCTACACGCATGCGTCTTTCTTCCAGCACCACCTTTCTTTCCTTATCTAACTCACGCACTGAAAATGTCAGATTACGCATACGATCTGCTTCCATCTTAATGGCTAGTTCCAACTTAGAAATGTGCATTTTTTGATAATAAGCAGTGTAATCTTTAGAGGTAAAGGCGTTATCTTTCCCGCCATTTTTAGCAATAATACGAGAAAACTCGCCTACTTTATATGCTTGCGTGCCTTTAAACATCATATGCTCAAGCATATGTGAGATGCCTGTTAATGGGCGCTTTTCATCACTAGCACCAACACGATACCAAAGTTGAGAGATAAATACTGGCGCTCGATGATCAATCTTAATAATTATTTTTAGACCATTATCTAGCGTTGTTTGTGTAATTTGACTATTAGCCTTATCTATAACATTACCTTCAACAGAGTTGGAAAATGCTTGAGTGGTGAAAAAAAAGGCTAGTAAAATTAATGCTTTCATATTTCACCCATTATAGCGAGAAGCCTTGTTTAGTTTTTTTAAAAAAGATAAATCCACTGAGAGTGAAAAGCCACAAACACTTAAGCAGCGCCTAATTAAATCTAGGCAAAAACTCGGCTCTGGGTTGGCCTCATTATTATTAGGCAAAAAAAGCATCAACGATGATTTGCTTGATGAGCTAGAAATGTTGCTGATTACGGCTGACATCGGTATTAACACTACTGACAAAGTACTCGAATCAGTTAGAAAAAATGCCTCACGTAAAATCCTTAAAGATTCAGATGGGGTTTATGATTTTTTAAAATCAGAATTAGCCAGCCTGCTGGTTGAAGACAGTCAGCTTAATACCGACCTTGATGAAACTTTTGTGATCTTGGTAGTTGGTGTCAATGGTGCTGGAAAAACCACCACTATCGGCAAGCTTGCTAAGCGCTTTCAAGATGAAGGAAAGTCTGTCATGTTAGCTGCAGGTGATACCTTTAGAGCAGCAGCAGTAGATCAGCTTAAAGTTTGGGGTGAACGTAACAACATTCCTGTAGTTGCACAAGATACCGGTGCAGATTCTGCTTCGGTTATTTTTGATGCTTATCAATCTGCGCAAGCTAAAAATATTGATATTTTGATTGCTGATACCGCCGGAAGATTGCACACACAAAGCAACCTTATGCAGGAGTTAGAAAAAATTAAGCGCGTCATTTCCAAACAAAACGACTTCGCCCCTCATGAGGTTATGTTGGTTATTGATGGTGGTGCTGGACAAAATGCGATCAATCAAGCCAAAGAGTTTAATAAGAGTGTTGAACTGACGGGATTAAGCATTAGCAAACTGGATGGCACCGCCAAAGGTGGTGTGTTGTTTGCTATTTCTGATGAGTTAAAATTACCAATTCGTTTTATTGGTGTGGGAGAAGGTATTGATGACCTTAAGCCGTTCAAAGCTAATGAGTTTGTTGACGCCTTATTTAATTAGTTAGCACTAATTTACCGATCATATTTCCTTGCTCAATCAGAGTGTGGGCTTTGGTAATATTTTCAACATTAATCGGACTTAGGCTTTGAGTTACCATAGCTTTAATCTTGTCATTATCAACCAATTTAGAAACTTTATTAAGTAGCTGACCCTGCTGAGCCATATCTTTAGTTTGATACATAGAGCGAGTAAACATCATCTCCCAAACTAGAGTGATGCTTTTTGCTTTTAGTGGATTGATGTCTAAATCATTTGCAGTATTTACCAATAAACAAATACTACCTTGCGGGTTGATCACTTCAGTCATTTGCGCTAAATATTCATCAGGACTACCCATGCACAAGATAAAATCTGGCGCATCAAGATTTTGTTGGTTGAATTGATTAGCCAGATCATGGTGATCAAGTACAATATCTGCGCCCAGCTCAGAACACCAATGCTTTGAAACCTCTCTAGAAGCAGTAGCGATCACATTCATACCGATAATTTTCTTAGCAAATTGTATTGCCATAGAGCCAACACCACCCGCTGCACCAATCAATAACAATGTTTTGTTTTTATCTTGTTTTCTTATTTTTAAACGATCAAATAAAGACTCCCACGCGGTGATACTCGTGAGCGGTAAAGCAGCTGCCTGTGCAAAACTTAGTGAGCTAGGTTTTATGCCAACAAGTCGCCCATCAACCAATTGCTGACTTGAGTTAGATCCATCGCGCGTTATATCACCTGCGTAAAACACCTCATCACCAACCTTAAATTCAGACACTTGATCGCCCACAGACAAAACAACACCTGCACCATCATAGCCTAAAATTTTAGGCGCACTATCTTTAGAAACTGACTGTTTAACCTTGCTATCAATAGGATTGATAGAAATTGCTTTAACCTCAATCAATAAGTCGTGAGATTGAAATGTGTTTAAATCTTTATCAAATTTAATAAATTCTTGGCCATTAAATCCAATTGCCTGCATGGTTACTATCGTCTTGTATTTCTTTCAATACGCAACATAGCCAACATCATTACAAACATGATAAAAAATCCAAGCGCTGCCATTGCCATACCTAAAGAAATAAAACCTGTTAGTTGATCAGCTCTTGCAGAACCAATTTTCATAAGGTTTTGCTGAGTTTGAAGATTAACCTGATATGCAAACTGTTGATCATGCCACTGTAAGAATTCATCAATATTGATTTGATCACCGCCTACATTAACCAACTGCTGAGCAAGTTTTGCTAAAGATTGAGCGTAATAAAGTTTTAACTCTGACGAATAAACATCAGTTTTAATCTTAATCATCACCTTAATCTTAAATTGTAAATCATTTTGACTCACCACACCTTCAGGTAATTTTTGAAAAATAGAGATAATTAGATCAACCTGCTCATCGAACTCTTTACTAAAAGCTAACTGAGTTTCAAACTGAACATTATCAAACTCGACATTGGATAATTCAACGTTGTTTTGTAAACTAATTGGATTTTGATAATCAGCCAGTTTGATGATAGGTGCGCTAATGACATCAGTTGCCCTACTGGAGATTTTTTCATAGGCAAACATACCCAGAAACACAATCAATGCCAATGACATTAGTGCAAACAAAAATCCAATACGCTGCACAATCAAAAAGAAGTTATTTTCAATAAATTTCAACATGGGAATTTCCTTTATTTAGATAGCTGTTCAAAAATCTTATTCATTTGGGTGGCTAGCTCAATATCCAAAGAACTAATACGACCTTTAGAATGTGTTGTTAATTCGACAACAACAATTTTATAAACATTTGACCATTCTGGATGATGATTCATTTTTTCAGAAATTATCGCCGCTTGTGCCATAAAACCAAAGGCTTGAATAAAATCTTTAAATTCAAACTCTCTATGTAATTTTTGATCAACAATTGACCAATCTGGCAGTTGTCTTAAAATATCTAATTCAGTCATAATCTAAACCTTTAAGATGTCTTTGGCACCCATCTCAATTAATGTGTCAGCCAAAGAAACACCCAAAGATTCAGCCTCACTCACATGACCAGTAACCTGATGTTTCAAAATAACACCCGATTCAACATTACCTACCAAACCGGTTAAGTTGATTTGGTCGCCACTAATAGTTGCATAACCAGCAATTGGTACAGAACAACCGCCTTCTAGGCGTGCATTCATAGCACGTTCACTACTAACACGATAAGTTGTTTGCTCATCAATCAGTGGCTTGATTAAATCAAGAATTTCTGTGTCATTTTCACGAATTTCAATACCAACAGCACCTTGTCCAACTGCAGGTAAAGAGTCAATTGCTGGAATTTCTTGCTTAATACGATCTTCAAACTTCAAACGAATCAGACCTGCACACGCCAAAATAATAGCATCAAACTCTCCATCATCCAATTTTTTAAGCCTTGTGTTCACATTACCACGTAAATCTAGGATCTCTAAGTCAGGGCGCTTGTCTTTTAACTGAACAATTCGTCGCATTGAACAGGTGCCTACTTTGGCACCTTGTGGTAGGTCTTCAATCGAATTGTATTGATTAGATACAAACGCGTCAAATGGGTTTTCGCGCTCTAAAATTGCACCTAATTCAAAGCCTGGTGGAATTTCATAAGGCACATCTTTCATCGAATGAACAGCAATATCTGCCACCCCTTCCATCATGCCAACTTCCAACTCTTTAATAAACAAACCTTTGCCACCAATTTTTGACAAAGGTGAATTTAAAATCTGATCACCCTTAGTAGTCATCTTAATTAATTCAACAGTTAGTGCTGGATATAGCGCCTCTAGCCTAGCTTTTACATGTTCTGCTTGCCATAATGCCAGTGGAGATTTTCGTGTTGCAATTTTTAGGGTTTTATTCATGTTTCAAGGAGTTTGTATTAAAATAGTCATCATGTTAAGATTTTATCTATTACTCGTTGTCTTATTGACTAATTTTGCCGTAGCGGATGAATTAACGTTGACGCCTGCTAAAAATTTCTTCAAGGACTCTCAGCAAGTGTGGAAAAACAAAACACCTATTTTAATAATGTTTTCCATTCCTGATTGTGAATTCTGCAAAAAAGTTAAACAAGAGATCGTTGGCCCAATGGCAGAGCTAAAGGAATATGATGATAAAGTCATTATTCGCCACATTGATTCCAGCAGCTTTGACGACATTAAGAATTTCTACAATGAAGAAGTAACAAACAACGAGTTTTCCAGTAGATATGCGATCAACTTTTTCCCGACTGTTTTGCTAGTTGATCAATACGGCGTGATATTGGAGAAAGTACTGGGCGTAACTAATGAAGAATACTATTGGACTGACCTAGATCAACTGATCGACAAAGCAACAACAAAAATTAACAAGCAAATGAGTGCAAAATTATGAGTGAACAAACTAATCAATCTTGGGGTGGACGTTTTAGCCAGCCGACCGATGAATTCGTCAAAATCTTTGGCGCTTCAGTATTCTTTGACAAAATCCTAGCACCTTATGACATTGAAGGATCTAGGGCGCATGCTACGATGCTACAAGAGGTTGGCCTATTAACCAAAGATGAAAAAAACCAAATTCTGACGGGTCTTGATCAAATTTCAGCTGAAATTGATGCTGGCGAATTTGAATGGTCTGTCGCTCTAGAAGATGTACACATGAACATCGAATCACGCCTAACCCAGTTAATTGGTAATGCTGGTAAGAAGCTACACACAGGGCGCTCTCGTAATGACCAAGTGGCAACTGACATACGTTTGTACTTACGCGACCAAGTTGATGATATATTAGCTGAAATTAATCGCTTACAATTGGCACTACTGGACTTAGCTGAAAAAGAAGCAAGCACTATCTTGCCAGGATTTACTCATTTACAAGCAGCTCAGCCTGTTAGCTTTGGCCATCACATGATGGCGTATTTTGAAATGTTAACTCGCGATGCTGAGCGTTTAGTTGATTGTCGCAAACGCATGAACTCAATGCCACTTGGCTCTGCCGCATTGGCGGGCACCACTTATCCAATTAATCGCAAGCGTACTGCTGAGCTACTAGGCTTTGATCGAATTTGTTTAAATTCGCTTGACGGGGTTAGTGATCGAGATTTTGCCATTGAATTCTTATCCGCTGCAAGTGTTATTATGATGCATTTATCACGATTTTCTGAAGAGTTAATCTTATGGTCAAGTGCACAGTTTCATTTTATTGAGCTGCCAGATAGTTTTTGTACTGGGTCATCCATCATGCCACAAAAGAAAAACCCTGACGTGCCTGAGTTGGTTCGTGGAAAAACAGGACGTGTGTACGGTAACCTAACTTCTATGCTAACCATTATGAAGTCGCAGCCCTTAGCTTACAACAAAGATAATCAAGAAGACAAAGAGCCGCTATTTGATACAGTTGATACACTTAAGGCTTGCTTGCGTGTATTTGCAGATATGGTGCCAACCATTGAAACACAGCGTGACATCATGTACAACTCAACCAAAAAAGGCTATACAACTGCAACGGATTTGGCTGATTATTTAGTTAACAAAGGCTTAGCATTTAGAGATGCTCACGAAGTAGTTGGTCAGTCGGTCTCTTATGGTATCGAACATCAAAAAGACTTGTCAGAGATGAGCCTAGAAGAGCTTCAAAGTTTTGATGATCGCATCGAAAATGATGTATTTGAAGTGCTGTCTTTAGAAGGTTCACTTGCTGCACGAGATCATCTTGGCGCTACAAGCCCTAATCAAGTTAAGCAAGCGATTAAAACTGCCAGAGCTTCTTTGAAGTAATGCACTCCGAGGGTACTACTTCTTTCAGGGCGCGTGTTATCTTTGCAGGAACGCCTGATTTTTCCGTTGGCGTATTAGAAGCACTTAATCAAGCCGGACATGATATTGTTGGTGTTTATACACAGCCTGACCGCCCCAAAGGTCGCGGTCGAATCCTAAGCGCCTGCCCTGTTAAAGAAAAAGCGCTAGAGTTGGGTTTAACTGTTTTTCAGCCTGATAGCTTAAAAGATATCAATTCACAAAATGAGTTAAACAGTCTTAATGCCGATGTTATGGTGGTGGTAGCCTATGGGCAAATATTACCAAATGAAGTACTGCAAATGCCTAAATTTGGCTGTCTTAATATTCACGCCTCATTGTTGCCTCGCTGGCGTGGCGCTGCACCGATTCAACGCGCTATTATTTCAGGTGATAATCAAACGGGTATTGGCATTATGCAAATGGATAAAGGCTTAGATACAGGTGACATATTGCTCGAGAAAACGTGTGACATTACCGATGTAGATACCGCTCAAACTCTGCATGATAAACTAGCTATTCTAGGTGCGCAAGGTATAGTTGAGGCGCTTAATAACATCGGACAATTAACACCAACTACTCAAGATGAAGCGGGCATTACCTACGCCAAAAAACTTAGTAAAGATGAGGCCTGGATTGACTGGTCAAAATCTGCAATAGAGATCAATCAACAAATTAGGGCTTTTAACCCTTACCCCATTGCACAAGCTAATGCAGAGAGTGATAAATTTGACTCTAAAGTGTTGCGTATATTATCTGCCAGTGTCGTCAGTGAGACTTATGATAAAGATCCAGGAGAGGTAATTGAATGCACTAAAGGTTCTTGTATTATTGCCACTGGTAATGGCGCAATTAGCTTAGAAACAGTTCAGCTAGCCGGCAAAAAAGCACTCAACATTAAAGACTTTAATAACGCCTATAAACTTGCAAAATTAAGTTGACGCCAAGCCTCATAAGCCACAATTGAAACACAATTAGATAAATTGAGACTTCTAGAGCCTGCTTGCATGGGTAGTGTAATTCCAGGATATTGATCCAAAATTTCTTGTGGCAGACCTCTTGTCTCCGGACCAAATAAAAACGAATCGCCAGACTGATAATCAACCTGTGCATAATTCGTATCAACCTTGGAGCTTACCGCAAACAATCGATCAGGCTTTGCCTTAGCAAGATAATCTTCAAAATTTTCATATTCAGTCACTTTTGCCAATTCTTTATAGTCAAGCCCCGCTCTACGCAAACGCTTGTCAGTAATCTCAAAACCAAATGGCTTGATTAGATGTAAACTTGCACCCATATTAGCACTAAGGCGAATCAAACTGCCTGTGTTATTGGGAATCTCTGGTTCGAACAATACTAAATTTAACATAATATTTTATTTTGGTACTTGAATATTTCAATATCATCCCATAGATAGAGAGTAACTTAAACAAAAACAAAGAATAAAAAAACGATGAACATTGAAAAACTAACTTCTCAATTTCAACAGGATCTTAGTACTGCGCAATCAATCGCAATTAGCAATTCCCATAGCGCAATTGAAGGCATGCATGTACTCAGTGCAATGCTTAGTGATAATGTTTCTAGCGTAAGTAATGTTTTAAAATCTATCAACGTAGAAATAAACAATTTTAAAAATCGTGTTGAACTTGAAATACAAAATTTGGCGGTTGTTAACAACCCTAATACTGACATTGGGATATCTCAAAGTCTACTACGCCTACTAACCTCAGCTGAAAAAATAGCCACCGATAAAGGTGATAGCTATTTATCTACTGAACTTTTTTTATTGGCCATCATTCAAGGTAATGATGCCACTACAAAACTATTAAAAGATGTTGGCGTAAATGAAAAAGAACTAATCCAGGCTATTGATACCCTTAGAGGAGGACAAAACGTGAACGAACAAAATGCAGAAACACAAAGAGAATCTTTAAACAAATACACAACTGATTTAACCCAAATGGCTATTGATGGCAAACTTGATCCTGTTATCGGCCGTGATGGAGAAATCCGTCGCGCTATTCAGGTCTTGCAACGTAGGACTAAAAATAACCCAGTACTAATCGGTGAGCCTGGCGTAGGAAAAACGGCCATCGCCGAAGGATTAGCACAACGCATTATTAATAACGAAGTGCCTGAAGGCATTAAAGGTAAACGTCTATTATCATTAGATATGGCAGCTTTGGTGGCTGGTGCAAAATATCGTGGAGAATTTGAAGAGCGACTTAAGGCTGTTTTAAAAGAACTTGAGGATGAGCAAGGTCAAGTGATTTTATTCATTGACGAGCTTCACACCATGGTTGGTGCGGGTAAATCTGATGGCGCCATGGATGCAGGAAACATGCTTAAGCCAGCACTTGCCAGGGGTGACCTTCATTGTATGGGTGCAACGACACTAGATGAATATCGCCAATACATTGAAAAAGATTCTGCTTTAGAGCGTCGTTTTCAAAAAGTATTGGTCGATGAACCAACACAAGAAGATACAGTTGCGATTTTGCGAGGACTAAAAGAAAAATACGAAGTGCATCATGGTGTTGAAATTACTGATCCAGCTATTATTGCTGCAGTCACTTACTCAACACGTTACATTTCAGACAGGCAATTACCCGACAAGGCTATCGATTTGATCGATGAAGCAGCTTCTCAAATTCGCATGGAAATTGATTCAAAGCCAGAGTCAATGGACAAACTTGATCGCAAACTAGTACAACTAAAGATTGAGCGCATGGCGTTGAAAAAAGAAAAAGACAAGGCTTCTAAAGAACGCTTAAAAGAGTTAGTGTCAGTCATTAAAGATCTTGAAAAAGAATACGCCGATCTTGAAGAAATTTGGAAGAAAGAGAAATCTCAAGTTCAAGGTGCTCAGCACTTGAAAGAAGAACTAGAACAAGTGAAAGCCGAACTTGAAGCTGCAGCTAGAAATAACGACCTAGCCAAAATGAGCGAACTTCAATATGGAAAAATTCCAGAACTTGAGGCTAAGATTACCCAAGCTGAATCTGCAGATAATGTAGAAATGACACTACTTAGAAATAAAGTTACCGAAGATGAAATAGCTGAAATTGTTGCGCGTTGGACAGGTATACCTGTAGACAAAATGATGGAAGGTGAAAAAGACAAGCTATTACAAATGGAATCTATTATTCAAAAGCGCTTAGTTGGTCAAGACAAGGCTGTTAAAGTGATTGCTGATGCAGTGCGTCGTTCACGTGCAGGATTATCTGATCCTGATCGTCCCGATGGCTCGTTTTTATTCATGGGCCCTACTGGCGTGGGTAAAACAGAATTAACCAAAGCATTGGCTGACTTCTTATTTGATACCGAGCAAGCTATTGTGCGTATTGATATGAGTGAGTTTATGGAAAAGCATTCAGTTTCTCGCCTGATTGGTGCGCCTCCAGGCTATGTGGGCTATGAACAAGGTGGCGTATTGACTGAAGCTATTCGTCGAAAGCCTTATTCAATTATCCTGCTTGATGAAGTAGAAAAAGCTCACCCAGATGTGTTTAATGTACTGTTGCAAGTTCTAGATGATGGGCGCTTAACGGATGGCCAGGGGCGTACGGTTGATTTTAAAAATACCGTGATCGTCATGACTTCGAATTTAGGCTCACATCTAATTCAAGAGAATCCAGGCAAGGATATGTCAGTAGAGCTGACCCAACTTGTAGGTGAACATTTCAGACCTGAATTTGTCAATCGTATTGATGAGATTGTCACTTTCAATAGTCTTGGTAAAGATCAAATTGCAGATATTGCTAAAATACAGCTTGAGATTTTATCTTCTCGTCTGGCAGATCTTGATCTTAAGCTTGATCTAAATGATGCTGCTATGCAGATGATTATTGACAAGGGTTATGATCCGGCATTTGGCGCAAGACCACTTAAGCGCACCATTCAGCAGCTACTAGAAAATCCACTCTCGCAAAAGATTTTGGCAGGTGATTTTTTACCAGGGGCACACATCAATGCTGGTGTAACCAATGGTGAGATTACATTTTCTTAAGTCTTAACTTGTAAAATATAAAAGGAGGCAGTGGCCTCCTTTTTTTATATCTAGCCTATCTAAGTTCTTATTATGAGCGAATATATTGATATAATCAAAGCTTATGGAAGATTACCTTAAAATTGTTAAAAATGGTTTATGGACCAACAACCAAGCTTTGGTTGCATTACTTGGCTTGTGCCCTCTTTTGGCGGTTACCAATAATATCGTTAATGCGATCGGTCTTGGCCTAGCAACTACGTTTGTACTCGTCGCCTCAAATGTGACAGTTTCAATCTTTAGAAATCAAATTCGAAAAGAAGTCAGAATTCCTATATTTGTATTACTCATCGCCTCTTTTGTGACTATTGTTGAATTATTAATGCAGTCTTATTTTTATGATTTGTATTTAATTTTGGGTATTTTTGTACCATTAATTGTAACCAATTGTGCAATTCTAGCCAGAGCGGAAGCTTTTGCCAGTAAAAATACTTGGGGCAAATCAGCACTTGATGGCTTGATGATGGGCATTGGATTTTCAGTTATTTTGATTATTCTTGGTGCAATGCGCGAACTGATTGGCTCTGGCACTTTGTTTGATCAATCTGCTTTGCTACTAGGTAGTTTGGGTGACACACTCAGTATCACCGTATTTGAAGATTATCAAGGCACCCTATTAGCTATTCTACCGCCAGGTGCATTTATTGGCTTAGGGCTAATTGTGGCAGTAAAAAATTATTTTGATTTGAAAAAAGTTTAAAAAAAAGAGGAGAGAAAAATGAAAAAAATAATGATAATGTTTGCTAGCTTATTAGCATTTGGCGCTAACGCTGAGGGGGAAGTTACCAAAGAAGTGTTTATTTCACCGGGTTTTGTTTCACTCAATGTAGTGCATCAAGATGAAACTGTCACCTTACAACGTAATCAAGATCGAGATAATAAAATTTCTGATTTTTACCTAAAAACGACTCGTGGAAAAATTCAGCCTATACATCCATTTGCGCCACATTTAGTTGATACTATTGGCGAGCTAGAAATGATTAACTATATTAAACAGCGCTCTGAAGGTGATGATAGTATTTTAGTGATTGATACACGTACGCCAAATTGGCCAGTGATTACCGGTGCTATCCCAACAGCGGTTAATATTCCTTATACAAAATTTAAGAATAAAGCAAAAGCCTTGGAGATTATGGAAGATCAACTAGATGTTCAAGTGGATGATATTTTTGATTTTTCTTATGCCAAGACGCTGGTTATGTATTGCAACGGAATCTGGTGTGGACAAACACCTACTGCAGTAGCAGCATTACTAAAGTACGGCTATCCAGCCTCTAAGATTAAATACTACCGTGGTGGCATGAACGCCTGGAAATCTCTTGGGTTAACAACAGTTAATTTATAAGCTTTGAAAACCATTCAGGATTACCTTAACAGTGGCGCAGTCGATATTGCGCCACTGTTGTCTTTGGTACTTAAGAAAAGCAATGTTGAGCTAATTACCCATGGTGATTACTGCTTAACGCCCACAGAAAAACAAACCTTAAGCGAATTTATTCAGCAACGCACTGATGGCGTGCCATTTTCATATATTAGTGGCACAAAAGGCTTTTATCATTTAGATTTTAAAGTAACAGCTGACACCTTAATACCACGCCCAGAAACCGAGCTTTTGATCGATATTTCATTGGATCTTTTTCCTAAAGATGTTTCATGTCAATTACTTGATTTGGGCACGGGTAGTGGTATTATCGCCATCACCCTTGCAGATAAAAAACCACATTGGCAGGTTATGGCAACAGACTACTCACATGCTGCACTTGAGGTAGCCAAATCAAATGCGACTACAAATATTGAATTTGCACAAGGTAGCTGGTTTGAGGCTGTTAATAGCCAGTGTTTTGATTTAATCATCTCTAATCCGCCTTATATTGAAGAAAATGACAGTTATTTAGAGGATCTGACTTTTGAACCAATCAGCGCACTAACTGCAGGCCAAGATGGCTTAGATGAGATTCGCATTATTATCGATAATGCACCAAACCATCTTAATAAAAATGGCTATTTATTACTTGAACATGGGTATGACCAGCAGCTAAGAATTATTAAATTATTAACCAAGAATTTCACCAATATTCAAACTTTTCAAGACTACAATATTAAAGACCGTGCGATTTTGGCACAGATTAAAAATGCATAGCTCACTACACTAATAAAAATCTGGCCTTACCGCCATGAATGGGGTTATTTAGAAGGTTTTAAAAATTTATTAAGCTTGTCTTTATGTATCGAGTCCACTTCGCAGTATTTTTCTTGCTGGGTGAAGTAATCCTCCTCTACCCAAGTTTTTGACTCGGAAAAAACCAAAGGCCTGCCTGTTTTGGTTGACACAACCGTATTGTCTGCATAGATAGTAATCGATTGATCACTATAGATTGTCGCTTTCTGAGCGCAAACACTCATTGATACGGCCAGTAATGCAAATGCAGTTAGTTGTGTAAAGTCTCTCCTCATGAGTTTATTCTACAACAAAATGATTGTAACAAGTTTTTTTTGATATTTAACATAGTTGAAAAAAACTAGTTTTTCTTTGCATTAGCTGGGACGATAAGCACAACGATATACAAAGAAAAAGATAAATTGAGTGAAGTCGGTCTATAAGCCGGGTTCTGTAATAGATGGTCATTCATCTACGCGAATTGTTACCAAGTCGCTTGAGCACTCTACCCGCTACCTTATGCGAGCCGCATCAATGGTAGCCTATTTGAGCTTGCTCCAAGTGGGGTTTACCTTGCCACGGTTGTTACCTTCCGCGCGGTGCGCTCTTACCGCACCTTCTCACCTTTTCCCACGAATGGGTAGTTTAAATTTCTGCAGCACTTTCCATTATGTCACCATACCTAGCTGTTAGCTAGCACTTTGCTCTATGGAGCCCGGACTTTCCTCTGAAAGGCAAACCTTCCAGCGACCATCCGACCAACTTCAGCGCTGATTATACGCTAAGTATCTGTGTGACTATATTCTCGTAATACATCTACATTTTGTACACTGTAGGACTTATACCAGTTATTTTAATTTTTAAGTAAATATAACGGCGTACATTTTTATTAACCGTTCACTTGAAGATCTTGGAAAATTTGATGGACATTATTACCATTACTATCAACAGCAACAGCGACTGGCATATCTTCCACCTCAAATTCATAAATAGCTTCCATACCCATGTCTTCAAATGCAATTATTTTGGCTTTTTTAATAGACTTGGAAATTAAGTATGCCGCACCACCTACAGCAATCAGATAGGTAGCCTTGTGATTTTTAATACTATTAGCCGTTTCATTGCCACGCTCAGCTTTTCCGATCATACCTAGAATATTGGTATTTTCTAGCATCATATCTGTAAATTTATCCATACGTGTTGCTGTGGTTGGGCCTGCAGGACCAATCACTTCATCACCAACGGCGTCCACTGGCCCTACATAATAGACAAACTTATTATCAAAATCAACCCCTTTTGGCAGGCCTTTACCTTCATCCAGCATGTGTTTAAGTCGCGCATGCGCTCCATCTCGTCCAGTAATAATCGTACCTGTTAATAGTAATGTATCACCTATATTCCACTCACCCATTTGTTCGCGTGTTAGCGTGTTAAGATCGATGTGCTTGTATTTTGAATAATCCATTTCCAGTTCAGGATAAATACTCATATCCACTTTTGGTAATTGCGCCACGCCTGATCCGTCTAATGAGAAATGTAAATGCCTAGTGGCAGCGCAATTTGGAATTATGGCAACCGCCTGCGAAGCAGCGTGTGAAGGGTAATCTTTAATCTTAACATCAAGTACAGTAGTTAGTCCGGTTAAGCCTTGCGCACCAATACCTAGATTATTAATTTTATCCATTAACTCTAGGCGCATTTTTTCAATATTAGTTTGATTGCTCTTTTGTGCAACTTCAACAATATCAATCGGATCCATTAAGCTTTCTTTAGCCATAAGCATGGCTTTTTCTGCTGTACCGCCCACACCAATACCAATAATACCTGGCGGACACCAGCCAGCACCCATGGTGGGAATCATCTTTATCACCCAGTCGGAAACATTATCATCTGGTGCAAGCACTGCGAATTTTGCCTTATTTTCAGAGCCACAACCCTTGGCAGCTACAATGAATTTCAGCACATCACCTTTAACCACTTTCATATGAATAACTGCAGGAGTATTGTCTTTAGTATTGGTTCGTGAAAATAATGGATCAGTGACAATAGAGGCGCGCAGTGGGTTATCTGCAAATGTAAATGCACGCCTAACACCTTCGTTGATCATTTCCTCTAAGGATAAATCAGCCTCCCAAGAAACATCCATACCCACTTCAACAAAAACGTTGATAATGCCGGTATCTTGGCACATTGGCCTTTGCCCTAATGCGGCCATTTTTGAATTAATTAGAATTTGGGCGATGGCATTTTTAGCACTATCGTGTGTTTCTTTTTCATACGCTGATGTCATTGCACGAATAAAATCAGGCGAATGATAATACGAGATATACTGCAAAGCCGAAAAGACGCTTTCAATGACATGTTCTTGCTGAATTTTCATATTGAAATTACTCCGATGATTGTTGTATTTTTTGCCAATTATTTATAGTATTATATCTCTTTATTTCATCAATAATTAATCAGGAATTTTTATGTTTGATTTTTTTAAAGCTCAAAGCCTTTCAATTGATTTAGGCACTGCTAATACGCTAATTCACATGGATGGCCAGGTTGTTTTAAACGAGCCTTCAGTAGTTGCCATTCGCCAGGATAAAGGCTCAATGGAAGCCACGGTTATTGCAGTGGGTCAAGATGCTAAAAACATGCTGGGCAGAACGCCTGGATCAATTGAAGCTATTCGACCAATGAAAGATGGTGTAATTGCTGATTTTAAAGTCACTGAAAAAATGCTACAACATTTCATTCGCAAAGTGTTGCGTTCGGGTTTTTTCTCACCCAGCCCAAAGGTTTTGATTTGTGTTCCTTGTGGCGCCACTCAAGTTGAGCGTCGTGCTATTAAAGAAAGCGCCGTTGGCGCAGGTGCACGTGACGTCTACTTAATTGAAGAGCCGATGGCTGCCGCACTAGGTGCTGGCATGGCTATTGAAGAAGCATCAGGCGCTATGGTTATTGATATTGGTGGTGGCACAACAGAAATTGCTATCATGTCTTTAAATGGTATTGTTTATTCTGATTCATTGCGTGTAGGTGGTGATGTATTTGATGATACTATCGTTAGATTTGTTCGTCGCGAACACGGCATTATTATTGGCCCTGCTACTGCAGAGCAAATTAAAGAAGAGGTGGGTTCAGCTTTTAAAACCAATGTTGTTAAAAAAATCGAATTCAGAGGTAGAGATGTTGCAAAAGGTATTCCAGTAAGTTTTGAAATTACCAATACTGAAATACTAGGTGCTCTACAAGAGCCATTAAAAACCATTCTTAGCTCGGTCAGAACTGCACTAGAAAAAACACCACCTGAGTTAAGCTCTGATATTGCTGAAAATGGCTTGGTACTTACAGGTGGTGGCGCCTTGCTAGATGGTCTTGATAAGCTTATCAACCAGGAGACAAATCTACCAGTACGAGTTGCTGATGATCCGTTAACCTGTGTTGCGCGTGGTGGTGGTGTTGCGCTTGATATGATTAGCAAGCACAACATGGGATTCTTGGCAGCCGAATAAATAAATTCGTCATTCAATCAGGGTAAGAGATAATGAATTTTCTTAAAATTTTTATCCCGATTATTGTCGCCATATTTCTAATTCTGTTCGACTATAAGTTTTCTTACCTCAACCAACTAAGACAAAGTGTTGCAACAGCAATCTCTCCCATTTATATGGTCGTCAGCTTGCCAGGCAAGCTTTACACTTGGATTGATGAGCAAGGAACCTCCAAAGATCAACTTCTAAATAACAATCAAAACCTTAACTCTGAGCTACTAAAGCTTCAGGTAAGGCTGCAACAAAGAGATGCATTAATTTTAGAAAACAAAAAACTTAATACTCTACTTGAGTCAAGCTACACACTTGATCAAAACACATTTACCATAGCTCGAATTGAACAAGTGAGTCGCTCCCGATTAAAAAAACAAATCACCATTAACAAGGGTAGTAACGATCACCTGAAAGTTGGTCAAATAGCCTTGGGCGCTAATGGCATTATTGGTCAAATTACACAAGTAACCCCTACCAATGCTAGCATCTTAATGGCGAGCGACCCAACCCAACATATCCCTGTTAAGAATGCTAGAAATGGTATTCAAGGTGTTAGTCAGGGTGTGGCTGAAAATCAATTTTTGATCCGAATTAAGTTTATTGAGTCTGATTTAGATATTCAAATTGATGACATATTTCTTAGTAGTGCACTGGGTGGGAAGTTCCCTAACGGATATCCATTAGGAAAGGTTATTCATGTTGAGCAACATACAGATGAATCTTTCTTGCATATTGTATTAGAGCCTATTCAGCAAACTCAAAATCTAGAATTTGTGATCATTTTGGAGGAGCAATGACTACTCAGAGACCATATTTCTTCTTGTTGAAGATAACCTTATTTTCTCTCATTCTTAGCGCCCTGCCTCTTAATGAAACCATTCTAGATGCTTCCCCTTTTTGGATGTTTTTATTGTTTAGCTATTGGCTAGTTTACTTTCCAGTCAAGGGTAGTCTTTTTATCGCATTAATCTTAGGCGTAATATTAGACATATTACAAGGGGATATTCTTGGTCAAAATGCTTTGGCACTGATTTTGGCCAGTTTATTTATTAGCAATGTTAAGCAATCTTTTTATGTGTCCAATTTAAGCACTCAACAGGTTTATATTTTTCTAGCAAGTGGCATTTATTTTAGTTTTTTCTTTTCTATTCATTTATTAGTACACGGCTTTAATGACAACTACTACTTACTATTAACTCCATTAACAAGTGCTATTGCCTGGCCTGTAGTGCGTTATTTTCTAGGTAAATGTAAGCATCAATAAGCATGGATAGTATTAGTAACACTCAGCTTGAAAACTCACTCCTATCTTCACGATTAAAGCTGGCCTTAATATTTATTTTCCTACTTACATCGGTGTTACTGGTACGTATTTATAATCTGCAAGTTGTGAATCATGAGTTTTATCAAGAAGAGGCACTTGGTAATCAAATGCGTAGCTTGCCCATTACACCTAATAGAGGTAAGATTTACGATCGAAACGGTATTTTATTGGCAACCAACCTACTTACCTACCAACTAACCCTTACTCCTGAAAAAGTTGATAATATCAGCAAGACACTTCTTCAACTTGAGCGGCTTAATTTTATTAATGAAAATGACATTAAGGCTTATTATAAAAAAAGAAAGCGTTTTCTAAAATTCCATAATATCCCCATTAAGCATAATCTGAGTAAGGCCAAAGTAGCTCAATTTTTGGTTAGCAATCAGTTTCCAGGTGTTGATATTGAGTCTTATTTTCATCGAGTTTATCCGCATGAATCTTCTAGTGTGCATGCACTTGGCTACGTCTCTAGAATGAATAAAAAAGAGTCGCTACTATACGATAAAGAGAATTATTCCGGCACTTTATTTGTGGGCAAGGTTGGCATTGAAAAACAATATGAAAACCTCCTACATGGACGTACCGGCATTAAACAAATAGAGCGTAATGTTAGTGGTCGTGTTGTTGATACAAAAATAATTACCCCTGCCACCGCTGGAAAAAATTTATACCTAAGTCTTGATTTGGATATGCAGAAAAAAGCTGAATCTGCACTCAAAGGAAAACGTGGCTCTATTGTAGTTGTCGATGTGCGTAATGGCGAAGTATTAACCTTAGTTAGCACCCCTATTTACAATCCTAACTGGTTTGTAAATGGAATATCTCATGCTAATTACAATCAACTACGAAATTCCAAAGACATTCCTCAGTTAAATCGAGCGGTTCAAGGGCTTTATCCGCCTGGATCGACTGTCAAGCCAATGGTTGCATTAGCAGGCCTTGAAGAGGGAGTTATTACCAATGAAAGTAAGACATTTTGCCCAGGCTATTACAAACTACCTAATGTCAAAAGAAAGTTTAACGACTGGAAACGCACTGGACATGGTCATGTCGATGTAAAAGATTCACTCGCCCAATCTTGTGATGTATTTTTTTACGATCTAGCCAACAAAATGGGTATTGATAAATTACATGATAATCTAGATCTATTTAACTTTGGGCGTAAAACAGGCATTGATATCCCGGGTGAACAAGGTGGCATCATGCCTTCAAAATCTTGGAAAAAAATCAATCGAAATGAGCCTTGGTATCGAGGAGAAACACTCATTGCCGGCATTGGCCAGGGATTTATGACATCTAGCCCATTACAACTTGCTGTTGCCACTGCCGCACTTGCTAATAAAGGTGAAATATTCCAGCCAACCCTTCTCAAAGCTACTCAATCACCAGGCGATTCCATCATTACCATTGATAATAAACGCAGTAAACAAATACCTATTAAAGACATTCATAATTGGGAAGATGTTATTGAGGGTATGAAAATGACAATTTACGCACCCAAGGGTACAGCTAGACGACTCAATAAAGGCTTAACTTATACACTTGCAGGAAAAACAGGAACAGCTCAAGTCTTTGGACTAGACCCTGAGGAGCAATATATTGCAGAAAAATACGAAGAAAAGCTTAGAGATCATGCCCTATTCACTGGCTTTGCACCCATTAACAATCCAGAAATTGCTATTGCTATTATTGTGGAAAATGCCGGTAGTGGCAGTTCAAAAGCAGCGCCGCTAGCACGTGAAGTGCTTGATGTTTATTTTAACAAGCAGTTATCCAATCGCTTGGCGCAATAGCACCTCATCAATCGGAAATTTCAACATAGCGTCCATTCTATATCTAGCCTTTAATTGGTCTAACTGTGGCTGATTTAAGTCGTCATATAAAATCACAATTTTAGCTAGAGGTGAATTCCCCTCTAGAGTTGCTAACAAAGATTCAATATTACTCACCCGATCTCGAAATTCAGGATTGTGGCTAAATTCTGCCACCAATACTTGATAGCTATTTTTCTTAGCCAGCTTAGTCGCCTTACGCTGAGAATCCTCAAAATCAACTTTAAATCCTTGCTCGACAAACATTGATGTGAAATCTTCAAAGCCACCCTCATCAACAAAAAATAACAGATTTTTACTCATGATTCTGAATTCTGTAATTGATAAAATCCTTGTTTAAATTCGGAAAATTTGTTATCTTCAATTGCTTGACGCATTTGCGCCATTAAATCTTGATAATAATACAGATTATGAATGGTGTTTAGTCTAGCACCTAAAATTTCATTCTTTCGTTGCAAATGATGCAAATAAGATTTGGTATAGTTCTGACAGGTGTAACAACCACAACGCTCATCTAGTGTTGAAACATCAAGCTTGTATTGTGCGTTACGAATTTTAACAATCCCTACAGAAGTAAACAAATAACCATTTCTGGCATTTCTTGTTGGCATCACACAATCAAACATATCTATTCCGCGCTCAACTGCCTCAACCAAATCACTCGGCGTACCCACGCCCATTAAGTACCTTGGTTTTTCCTCTGGAAGCTCGTCTGGTAAATAATCTAGCACCTTGATCATTTCTTCTTTTGGCTCTCCAACACTTAAGCCACCAATAGCATAACCGTCAAAGCCAATCTCGACCAATGCTTTTGCAGACTCTTGACGCAAGTCTTTAAACATGCCACCTTGAACAATACCAAACAAGGCATTAGTGTTATTGAGCTTATTGTGCTCAGACTTTGATCGCTTTGCCCAGCGAAGCGATAATTGCATGGATTGATCGGCTGTTGGCTTATCAGCAGGATAAGGCGTGCACTCGTCAAAAATCATAACAATGTCTGAGCCTAATTTATGTTGAATTTGTAAAGATTCTTCAGGACCCATAAAAATTTTATCGCCATTTTTAGGCGATCTAAATTCAACACCCTCTTCGCTAATTTTTCTCATAGCACCAAGACTAAACACCTGAAAACCACCTGAATCTGTCAATATTGGACCTTGCCAGTGCATAAAATTATGCAAATCACCATGTGCTTCAATTACTTCAGTGCCCGGGGTGATAGCCAAATGAAAAGTATTTCCTAGGACTATTTGAGCGCCTAAATCTATTACTTCTTCTGGTGTCATTGCTTTGACAGTACCATAAGTGCCTACCGGCATAAAGGCGGGTGTTTGCACTTCTCCACGCTCAAAAACCATTTTTCCGCGACGTGCTTTATTATCTGTATTTTTTAACTCAAATTTCATAGGTACCTTATTAGTATGTATTACTCAAGAATGCTGAGAATCAATTTGTAAATCCCAAAGTTTGGCGTATTCGCCCTGAGCCTTTAACAGCTCTTCGTGTGAGCCACTCTCTTGTATGCCACCATTTCCTAAAACTATAATTTTATCACTATCAACAATAGTAGATAATCGATGAGCAATTACCAGCGTTGTATGCTGCTGACTAACTGAATTTAACGCCCTCTGCACCATTTGTTCAGAATATGAATCTAGTGCTGAGGTGGCCTCATCAAAAATCAAAATAGGTGGATTTTTTAACAGCACCCTAGCAATTGCCAAGCGCTGCTTCTCTCCGCCAGAAAGCTTAAGCCCACGCTCGCCAACACGCGAATCATACCCTTGTGGCAATTGCTCAATAAATTGATCGATAAAGGCTAGTTTAGCAGCTGTTTTTACTTCATCGCTAGTAGCACCTTGCTTGCCATAAGCAATGTTGTAATAGATACTCTCATTAAACATGACCGTATCTTGGGGTACAACACCCATAGCTTTCTGGACCGAACTTAGATCTAACTGTTTAATATTTTGACCATCAATTAAAATTTCACCAGACTCAACATCATAAAATCTAAACAGAAGTTTTGCCAAGGTTGATTTTCCAGAGCCTGAAGCGCCAACAATGGCCACCTTTTGTCCAGGGCTAATATCAAAACTGATATCTTTCAATACTGATTCTTTGCCAGAATATGCAAATGTAACATTCTTAAACTCGATTTTTCCTTGGTCAACCTTAAGTAATGGTGCGTTCTTATCACTCTTAATTTTTGGTTTTTTATCAAGTAAATTAAACATGTTATTCATGTCAATAAAGTTGTGTTTGATTTGTCGATAGACAATACCTAGTGATCCCAACGGCATAAATAATTGCAATAATAGCGCCTGAATCATGATCATGTCGCCTAAGCTTAATTGTTGTGCCACAACCCCTTCGGCAGCCATAATCAAAACCATAGTTACACCAACAGCAATGACCGCCCCTTGAACAAAATTAAGCGCCGTCATTGAAGTGAAACTCTTGGTAGCAACATTCTCCCAGCGCGTCATAGTGTCTTCATAGCGCTTAACTTCAAACTCTTCTTGATTAAAATATTTAACCGTTTCATAGTTAATTAAGCTATCGACTGCATGGGTATTTGCTTCTGACTGCATGTCATTCATTTGATAACGATACTTCATGCGCCAAGTTGTAATCGCAAGCGTTAAACCAATATAAAACACAACTGTTGCCAATGAAATACCTGCAAAAAAAACATCGTAGTTAATCCACAATAAACCAATAACTAAGCAAATTTCAAAAAATGAAGGCAAGATATTAAATACAAAAATGGACAGCAACGTAGAGACACTTTGCGTACCTCGATCGATATCTCGGGTAATACCGCCAATTCTTCTATCTAAATGAAAAGACAAGTCAAGTGTATGTAAATGTTTAAACACACCAAGTGCGATCAAATGCATGGCATGGTAGCGAACTTTGGCAAAAATAGCATCTCTAAGTTCATTAAATAATGAGCTAGACAATCTTAACATTCCATAAGCAAAGAGCAAGCCCAATGGCAATATTAACACAACATTAGTTTGATCTAGACCATCTACGATTTCTTTAAGAACCACAGGAACGGCAACATTAGCCAGCTTGGCAGAGATCAAGAAAATAGTAGCTAAAATAACTCGAGCACGCATTTCCAGAAGATATGGCAATAACTTCTTTAAAACCTTTATATCTTGAGTTTTAAAGTCGTAAGCTTGTGTTGGTTTTTCAGTACCGTGCATCGTTCATTGGGTGATCTTTAGGTACGATAGCGCCTTTTTCTAGTGCTATTTCTACAATTTCATTGCCACGGAATTGAGCTGGATTTTGCAATAATTCTTGCTGCCAAAAAGAATGCATTTCACACATTTGTGGATGCGTATGATTACAACCTAAAATATGGAATGAGCAGTCGCCTACCTTCCAAGGACCATCACCAGTGATTTCACCTTCGATCAGATGAATGCTGTAAGTGGGGTCTTTTTCCCAAAAAATCTCAAAATAGAGTACGCCTTGAGGATGTTGAAATAAGTTTTCAATAACACGCACTTCTCCATTCGGATATTTAATATATAGCGGCGAACGCATAGATAATAATTTATGCGGTTTTAAATGATTCGCTAATGTGCTCAAAATTAAATCCTCTTGATTGTAAAAAACGCTGTTGCTTGGCTTTTTGTGTGAAGTCAGTTGGCGCCTCTTGGCCAAATTTACGCTCACGTATCTGCCGTGCTAATGTGTAAAAATCATAGTCAGATAAATCAAATTGTGTAATGCCGCGTTGCTTTAAATCGACACTAATTTTAATTGGACCCTTGCCTTGATTAAAGCGCATTTGAATAAAATCAGCTGAAAATCGATCATCACTTTGGTAGTTCTGCTCTATTAAAGTTTCGATCGATGCTTCGATATCGTCTTGCTCAAATTCTTTAGTACTCAGCTTTTGCGTTAATTCAAAAACTGAGTGTTCGCGCCTGACCAGCATGCGCATTGCAGCTGCATAACATTTTTGCTTATCAGCTGTCGTCACTACCGCTCATAAGTTTTTCACGAATTTTAGCTTCGACTCTTTGACTTAACTCAGTATGCTCTTTTAAGTAATCTCTTGCATTATCCTTACCTTGGCCAATTCGCTCACCTTCAATACTGTACCAAGCACCTGCTTTTTCCACAAAGCCGTGCTTAACACCAAGATCAATAATTTCACTTTCAAGAGAAATGCCCTCGTTATAAAGGATCTGAAATTCAGCCTGCTTGAAAGGTGGTGCAACTTTATTTTTCAATACTTTAACACGTGTTTCATTACCTAAAATTTCATCGCCTTTTTTAATCGCACCAATACGACGAATATCAAGACGTACCGAAGCATAAAACTTCAGTGCATTACCACCCGTTGTGGTTTCAGGATTACCGAACATAACGCCAATCTTCATACGTAGCTGGTTAATGAAAATCACCATAGTATTAGTTTTCTTAATATTTGAGGTTAGCTTTCTAAGCGCTTGAGACATTAGTCGCGCTTGCAAGCCCATGTGTGATGCGCCCATTTCACCTTCAATTTCTGCTTTTGGCGTCAACGCAGCAACCGAGTCAATAACGATAATATCAACACTGCCAGAACGCACTAACATATCGGTAATCTCTAACGCTTGCTCACCAGTATCTGGCTGAGAGATTAACAACTCATCAGTATCAACCCCTAAACGTTTAGCATACCGAGGATCTAGCGCATGTTCTGCATCAATAAATGCTGCAGTGCCGCCTAATTTTTGCATCTCAGCAATAACATGTAGTGTTAATGTTGTCTTACCAGAAGATTCAGGGCCGTAAATTTCAATCACCCTACCTCTTGGCAAGCCACCAATACCAAGTGCCACATCCAAACTCAAACTACCCGTAGAAACAGCTTCGATATCTACATGAGCGCCTTCATCACCCAAAAACATAACTGAACCCTTGCCAAACTGCTTATCGATCTGTGCTAAAGCCACCTTAAGTGCTTGTTTTTTCTGTTCATCCATGTCATTACTCCCGGGTAAAATATGATTAATTAATTTGACAATTATATCTGAAATATTGTGGCAACTTTTTCAATAAACGACACTCAAAATATGGACTTGGCGCTCAAGCTTGCAAGGCTTGGTATGCATGGCGTTGGTGCTAATCCGATGGTCGGCTGTGTGATTGAAAAAAATGGAAAAATAATTACTCAAGGTTATCATCAAATTTTTGGTGATGCTCACGCTGAAATTAACGCCTTGGATCAAATCAATCATCAAGCTGATGATGCTACGTTATATGTCACATTAGAGCCCTGCTCACATCAAGGGAAAACACCACCATGTGCTCAGGCAATTATCAATTCAGGTGCCAGTAAAGTTATCATTGCAACTCTCGATCCCAATCCTTTGGTTTCTGGACAAGGTGTTTCTATGCTTGAAGCTGCTGGCATCATTGTGCAGGTTGGACTGTTAGAAGATCAAGCTGTTACGCTTAATCGTGGCTTTATGACACGCATGAAGTATGGACGTCCTTTTGTTACTTGCAAAATTGCCACAAGCCTTGATGGAAAAACATCTATGAGCTCAGGTGAAAGTAAGTGGATTACAGGTGAAAATGCCAGAAAAGATGTGCAAAAACTTAGGAGTACACATCAAGCCATTATGACTGGATCTGGCACAATACTTGCGGACAATCCATCAATGACACTACGTCAAGACGGCGTTGATTTTTCACCGCTAAGAATTGTGATTGATGGCAAGCATCAAATTACAGATACTGCTCTTAATATTTTTTCAGACAATGCTCCAACTCAAGTGTTTAATACTAGTAATACAAAATTAGACGACAATGGAAAGCTTGACTTAAACGATGTTCTACAGCAACTTGGCAATCAGGGTATTGGTTCAGTCTTGCTAGAAGCAGGCCCAGGTCTTATCGGCGCTATGATTGAAAGTAAGTTGATCGATGAATTTATTATTTATACGGCACCCATTCTAATGGGCAGCAACGCCAAATCAATGATCCAGTTACCGATTGATAATATGGAAGACAAGCTAAGTCTAAATATTAGTGATTTACGCATGGTGGGTGACGACATACGCATTACTGCTACAATTAAATAATGAGCAGCCTAACCAATAAGAATATCATATTAGCCATAAGTGGCTCTATATCTGCTTATAAGTCACCTGATATTATTAGACGATTGCAAGATTTTGGTGCTGAAGTGCGCGTGATTTTAACAACAGGTGGTGCTAAATTTATAACTGAATTGTCACTTCAAGCCATCTCCAAACATAAAGTTCATCACAACTTATGGGATAAAGACGCTGAATTGTCCATGGGACATATTGAGCTTGCAAAGTGGGCTGATTTAATTTTAATAGCGCCAGCAAGTGCCAACACTATTGCCAATATCGCAAGCGGCAAAGCTTGTGATTTACTAACCAGTGTCGTATTGGCCAGTACCGCCAAGCTAATGATTGCACCAGCAATGAACCAACAAATGTATCAAGCTGTTGCACTTCAGAATAACTTAGCCACTCTAACCTCACGCCAGACAGCTATCATTACACCAGATTCAGGTGTACAGGCTTGCGGTGATATTGGCCTAGGGCGACTGCCAGATTCTACTGATATTGCCGATCAAGTTGCCAAGCAATTCAAAACGACTGAATTAAGCGGGAAAAATGTTTTGATTACACTTGGTGCCACTATGGAGCCGATCGATCCTGTTAGATATATTTCTAACCACTCTAGTGGGAAAATGGGCATGGCCTTAGTTAATCGTTGCATTGAAATGGGTGCTAAAGTAACTTGTGTTTATGCAAATATCACCACTCCTTTAAACGATAAAGCAATTAACATCCAAACACTTAGTGCAGATCAAATGCATGAGTGTGTCATGAAGCATATTGATCAGCAACAAATATTTATTGCTGTTGCTGCGGTTAGTGATTATCGAGTCAAAAATCCAACTATTCAAAAAATTAAAAAATCTGATGATAGCTTAATTCTAGAATTAACCCCGAATAAAGACATCTTGCTGGATGTATGCAAACTGAGCAACAAACCCCTGTGCATTGGCTTTGCTGCAGAAACACAAAATACCTTAAAAAACGCTATAAATAAGCTAAAAAACAAGGCTTGTGATGTCATTATTGCTAATGATGTTTCCAATGCTGAAATTGGCTTCAATAATGACGACAATCAAGTGGTTTTCATCAGTCAAAATCAACAGCAAAATATCAGCAAAAATAGCAAAATTAAAATTGCGGATAAAATTCTAAAAATCTTCATTAAAGAATTCTTATAAACGCCTAAAAACAGTGTTAAATCAACACCAACTAGAGTTACTCACAAAACTGTGGATAACTCTGTTTATATCTCTTTGAAAAGTATCAAAAACGTTGATGTATTGCTCTTTCTTATGGTTTTGAATAAAAACTAATCAGTTAATATTTTTCATTAAATATCAATTACTTATGATTTTAAATATAAAACCATAATATTAGAAAACACTCATTAACATCCTCAAACCTAAAATGGAGGAAAACTAATCGTGTTTCACGTATTAAAACAAGGGTTTCACGCCATATTAGTACTTACTAAACTACCAAACAATGGGTATTACTATTTTTTTAAAAAATAAGTCCTAATTATGGTGTTTTTTGCTCTTAATTTTCTGTTAGGAATTATGGTGTTTTCAGTCAAAAATACACTGTCCTTATCGACACCTGAAATAAGTCTTATTTTTATCCTAATATTGGTCATTTTGGCTACTTTTAAGCGACAAAAACCCATTGCTATGAGTTTGGTATTTTTTATACTCGGTTTTGGCTGGATGGGTCTATTTTCAATTCATGCTTTACAAGCTAATATTGATGAAAAATACTTCAATACCTCTATTAATGTTGTTGGCACTATTGCAGATATTCCCAAAATTAGTAAGCACAAAACTCAATTTATCTTTAATGTTATCGAGCCTTTTAACGCTACTATTAAATTAGCTTGGTATGACAAATCAAAAGTGAAACTTCGTAGTGGCGACCAATGGAAATTTTTGATTAAAATTAAGCATAACAATAGTTATCAAAATAAAGGTGGGTTTGACTTTGAACAGTGGTTATTCTTTAAAAAATTTGATGCTACTGGCTATGTAAGACGAAGCAGCTCAAATCAAATTTTAAAGTTAAATTCTGGCCTGTCAATTGATTCTGTTCGTCAAAATATTAGACAAAGATTACTTGATTCAATTACTCAATTAGAGTTTATCGGTGTTATCAATGCATTAATTATTGGTGATAGGTCACTTCTTAATGATAGTCACTGGGAGTTATTTAAATCCACCAACACCACGCACTTAAGTGTCATCTCTGGTTTGCATATTGGACTAATTTCAGGGTTTGTATTTTTACTCTTTAGTTTTTTATGGCGCCAGTGTTCATTGTGTGCACTCAAACTACCTGCCTCAATTGTTGGTGCCTATTTTGGATTATTCAGTGCACTCAGTTATGCGCTCATTGCTGGATTTTCAATTCCAACACAACGAGCATTTATTATGGCATGTGTGGTTTTTTTATCAATAATTTTTCGTCGAAATCATAGTGTTTGGCAGTTGTATGGTGGCGCTCTTTTAATGGTTCTTGTTACCAATCCTTTGAGCGTTTTTAGCGTTGGATTTTGGCTTTCATTTTATGTGGTTGCCGTTATTATTTATGGTGTTAGTCAACATCAAGATAGACACTGGTTGTTTCGCTTGCTTTATATCCAATTGCTGATTAGTTTGTCTACCGTACCTCTTATTGCTTGGTTTTTCTCATCCGGATCTATTTTATCGCCTATTGCCAATATAGTTTCCATCCCGGTATTTAGCTTCATTACAACGCCTTTTTCATTGCTTGGCATTGTTTTAAGCTATATGGAATTAATCACATTGAGTGATTTTGTTTTTTCCGTTGCCAATCAGTCACTTATTTATCTCTCAATTTTCCTTCAATATTTACAAGATTTTAAATTCAACCAATGGCAATACACACTCATATCTACGAGTGTACTTACGTTATTAATTATTTCTATCTTGATTTGGCTATTACCTAGTGCACTTAAATTGAGAAAAATTGCATTTATATTAGCTGTAGTCGCATTACTCCAACCTATTGATAAAATCACGCAAGATGAGGTGGTGATCACCACACTTGACGTTGGGCAAGGTCTATCTCACGTTGTTCGCACCCAAAATCATGTTTTAGTGTTTGACGCTGGTGCACGCTATCGCTCAGGCTTTAATATTGGTGAGGCGGTTATCACTCCTTATTTAAAAAGCCATCAAGTTGATAGTATTGATTTGGTAGTCATCTCACATGGTGACAATGATCATATAGGCGGTTTAAATGGTTTGTCAAAGGCGTTACCAATTAATGAAATTGTAAGCTCGGTGCCTGATAAAATTTCATCTATTGCTAGTCGTTGCCAAGATAAGGCATCTTGGAATTGGGATGGGGTTGTTTTTAAAATGTTAAATATATCGCACAATTTCAGTGGTAACAATGGCTCTTGCGTGCTTAAAATTTCCAACTCAAATCACTCGATAATATTAACTGGCGACATAGAAAAAAAGGCAGAAAAATACCTAGTTAACACCTGGGGCAACAAATTAAAAGCGGATGTTTTAATTAGCCCGCATCATGGCAGTAAAACTTCATCTAGTGAGTTATTTTTAACGACTGTATCGCCTAGATTTGTTGTCGTATCAAGTGGTTACAAAAATCAATTTAACCACCCTGCTAATACTATATTAGATCGATATAAAGCCCACGGGATAGCCATATTAAATACGAATTGTTCTGGTCAAATAGAGGTTAAGTTAAATAATGAAATAACCATTAGTCATTACCGACAAGAAGAAAAACGATATTATTGGCGCCAGTGTAAATAAGCATGGGCAATTTAGTTAATGATAATGAATCTTGCTAGATTGAGATTTTGTCAATGTATTAATCGCTTCAACCAATTCCTGATCAGGATTAACTCTCAAATCGTTACTCAACGGAATACTGCCTTTTAAGCGTTTCGTGTGATAAGAAATTTTTACCGGGCATGTGCCTTTATGCGCTTGTAATAGATCGCCTATTTTTGGAAAAATAGATTGTTGCTGTGCATCCAATCTAATTTCAAAGCCTTTGGCATAATTCATTTTAACGTCATTGATATTTTCAATTTTATCAACAATAACTTGCCATCCATCACGGTAATCATCTCGTTGGATCTTGCCTGAAATAATCACCACATCATCGACGATAAGCTTATCACTGACCGCACCAAGTGCCTTGGTAAAAACCACTGCGTTTAATGACATTTGGCCATCCTCAATATTAATAATCGCTATTTGCCCGCCTTTACGCGTAGGCATATAACGTAACTCCGAGATCAACGCCAACACCCGCACTTCTTTGTTATTTCTAAACTTTATTTGAGAAGGTAGTGTGGCGCTAATGTGCTTAGCATCAGCTTTGTATTCATCCGTTGGATGATCATAGAAATAATAACCCATGACTAACTTTTCAAATTGTAATCGATGCCTAAAAGATAGCTCTGGGGCATTGATATAATGCACTTCGTATTCTGAATGCTCTTCTACAGCGGCAAACAATCCACTCTGCCCACTAGAATGGTCATTTTGGCGCTGTTCTGCTTGTTTAACTGCTACGGGGTAGGTTTTGATTAAACTCGCTCTATCGACACCAAACACATCAAATGCGCCACTGTAAACCAACGCCTCCATTGCACGCCTATTTAAGTAGCGTTTTTGAATTCTAAAGCAAAAATCAAATAAATCTTTAAACACACCATTGGCATCACGCTCAATCATTAATCGCTCAACCAAGGCCTCACCCACACCCTTAATGGCGCCAAGTCCATAAACTACAGTTTGATCATCAGCAATGCTAAATTGATAATCAGACAAACAAACATTAGGACCATTAACTGTTAATCCCATCTGACGAATCTCACCAACTGTAAACGACACTCGGTCGGTATCATCCATCATGCCAGAAAGTACTGCCGCCATAAAGGGTGCAGGGTAATGAGACTTTAACCAAGCGGTATGATAAGACACATAAGCATAGGCAACCGAATGTGATTTATTAAATCCATAGCCTGAAAACTTATCAATCAGATCAAAAATTTCATTAGCTTTCTTTTCGTCAATATCTTTTTGTGCAGCGCCTTCCACAAAAACACTACGCTGGCGATCCATCTCCTCAGCTTTCTTTTTACCCATGGCTCGACGCAATAAATCAGCACCACCTAGGGAGTAACCAGCCATAACCTGGGCTGATTTCATCACTTGCTCTTGGTATAAAAATACGCCATTTGTTGGCTCAAGAATTTCTTTTAACATTGGATGTGGGTATTTAACCTGGGCACCATGTTTTACATCAATATAGTCATCTACCATGCCGGCATCTAGCGGTCCTGGACGATATAAGGCCAGCATAGCCACAATATCTTCAAAATTATCAGCTTGTAGTTTTTTTAGATAACTACGCATGCCATCCGACTCTAACTGGAAAATTCCTGTTGTATCGCAACGTTGAAGCAAATCATAAACTTTTTCGTCATCTAGTGGCAAAGCATCTAGATCAATCTTTGTATCACTCAAGCCATTGGCCTCAATCATCTGGATGGCTTTATGAATAACCGTTAAGTTTGATAATCCCAAAAAGTCAAATTTAACCAAGCCAACCGCTTCAACATCGTCTTTATCAAATTGTGAAACAACACCATCATCATCACCAGCGCCCTTATAAACAGGACAAAAATCACTAATCTTACTAGGCGCAATTACAACACCACCTGCATGCGTACCAACATTACGCACAACACCTTCAAGCTTTTTAGATAAATTGATTAAATCAGTTACCGCCTCTTCAGAAGCATAACGTGCCAAGAGATCATCTGAACCACCCTCAGAATCAGGCATTAATGCCTTAGAAAGCGTCATTTTCAAATCATTTGGAATAAGTTTGGAAAGCTTATCACTAAAACCATAAGGATGACCCAATACACGACCAACATCTCGAACTACACCTTTGGCAGCCATGGTGCCGTAGGTAATAATTTGCGATACTTTTTCACGACCGTATTTTTTGGCCACATAGTCAATGACTTCATCACGGCGATCAGTACAAAAGTCAATATCAAAGTCAGGCATTGACACACGCTCTGGATTTAGAAATCGCTCAAATAACAACTCATGCTTAATTGGATCTACATTGGTAATACCTAACACATAAGCCACCAATGAACCCGCACCAGAGCCACGGCCCGGACCAACTGGAATGTCATTTTCACGTGACCAGCGAATAAAGTCAGCAACGATTAAAAAATAACCCGGGAAATCCATCTGAATAATCACGTCAAGTTCGAACTTCAATCGAGCATCATAGTCATTGCGATCCACGTCAATATTTTTCAAACGTAAATCTAGCCCCTGCTCAGACTCCAAAGTAAAGAATTCAGCAATACTCAAACCATCTGGAATTGGAAAATCTGGCAAGTAATTTTTTTTGTACAGTTCAAAATGAAGATTACACCTGTGAGCAATTTGCTCGGTATTTAATAAAATTTCAGGTAAATCTGAAAACAATTCATGCATTTGCTCAGCTGACTTCAAATACTGTTGATCAGAAAAATGATGAGTACGCCTTGAATCATCTAACAAACCACCCTGAGAAATACAAATTCGCGCCTCATGCGCATCATAATCAGTCTGACTAATAAATTGAACATCGTTAGTTGCAACAACAGCAATATCCAATTCTAAAGCTAAATTAATACACAAGTGCAAATGGCGCTCATCATGCTCTCTTGAGGTTCGCTGCACACTCAAATAATATCGATCAGAAAAAACCTCTTGCCAAAATTGTGCTTTTTTTCTAGCTTCAGGAAGCTGGTTTGATAAAAGGTTCTTTGCCACATCACTATAAACAGGGGTAGAAATTAGCAACAAACCTTCTTGATGTTCAATCAATTGGACCTCACTAATACTAACACCTTCGGTCGACTGACCCTGCATATAAGAAAGAGAAATCAGCTCAGAAAGATTTAGATAACCTTGATGATCCTGACACAACAATAAGACAGAATAGAATTCATTTTCTTCATCTCTGATATTGATTCGAGCGCCGAAGATGGGCTTAATATTTTTGGCAGTGGCTTTTTGGTAAAATTTAACCGCAGCATATAAGTTGGACTCATCAGTCAATGCGATACTACTCATGCCCAACTCAACGGCCCTATCGATCAATTTTGGAATACGCACCAGTGAATTAACTACTGAAAATTCACTCTGGCAATGTAGATGACAAAAGCCCAACTCAGACATATAAATTAAATAAAATCACTAAGTATAAAAAATTAATTATCCATCAATTTTATTTTGATATTGATTTATTTCAGACAAAAAAAATACCCCAATTAAGGGGTATTTTTTTAGCAAATCAAATCTTTCCTAGAAAAGAGGACCTGCAATCGCAGCCAAAGGAGTTTGCGCCGTAGCGTTCACTGTTTGAGTGTGAGCTTTGTTAGCTAAAGCTACTGCAGCAGCAGTTTTGCCTGATGCTTGTAACTTTTTAGCTTCTTTAATCATCTTACCTGTATCACGCCATGCCATGTTTACTGCTAAATTAGCTTTGTAGCCAGTTTCAGCAGCAGCAATAGCCGACTTGAATGGGTCAGATGAGCCTTTGTTCCAATTATGCGAATCGCCTAGAAAATCAGCTTGCGCTGTTAAAGCGAATACGGATAAAACTGTAATTAATACTTTTTTCATCTTCATTCTCCTTATTTTCTGTAACGTGCGTCAGTGATTTCAAGGCCGTTGCTCATCGCTTGATGGAAAAATTCCATGTTACGGTAAGTTTCAGTTTGAGACTTTAATGGCTTAGCACGCATATTCTTGTAACAACCACCATAACGACGATGAAGTGTTCCTAGTCCAGCCCATTTCGCACGATACATTGGTACGTGTGTAGTATGACCTAACGCAGGTGATAAGATATCAGCACGAGCTTTTTTACCAGCATTGTATACATGACAATCAGCACATGACATATTGAACTGACCACGCTTAGCGTAGAAAGTTGCCTTACCTTTAGCGTATGCAGCCTTTGCACCAGCAGATTCAACGATTACGTTGATTTTCTCGCCAGCAGCTTGATCAGAAATCCAAGCACTAATACGGGCAATCTTACCTTTACTAGAGCCTAGCTTCTTGCCAGTTTGTTGGTTGTAACACTTCTTGATAGCACCTTCAAGTGTTACCACTTGCTGTGAAGCTTCATCAAAGTATGGGTGCTTTATGCGAGCCGCTGCTGGATCTGCAAGTGATGCACACTTGTTAAGACCAAACTTCAAGAACTCGTCAGCACCTTTTTCTAATGCTTCTTCATAAGGTGGAATACCATCTAAAATCTCTTCAAATTGTTCTCTTGAGCCTTCATCAACTGCGTAAACGCCGTTAGTGAAATCTGCAAATTCAACATTTGGAAGAACAGATTTAAAGTGGCCAACAAAGGCTTTACGATCAGATTCCATATCTGCAATTGCAGATGTGGCTCCAACCATTAAACCTAAACTGACTACTGCAGTTATTAGTTTTTTCATTAATCTCTCCTCAAATAGCAATATTGATTACTTAGACTTTGCAGTCGCAGAACCAGTTTTGCCTTTGTTATCTTTATACTTAAGCTCGATAGTGTCGCCTTTAGCGCCAGCTACGTTGAACTTAAAGTATGGGTTTTTCGAAATAGAACTACCAATGTCTGCATCAACAACAACGTTACCGTTGTGAGATACAACCATGTGTACGATATGGTTTGCAGGTACAACTTTACCTTTTTTCTTGCGTAAACCAGTCTCCATAGGGTGCTTAATAAGCGCCTTAATTCCGATAACACCTTTTCTAGCCTTTGGCTTTAATTTAATTTTTCCCATTGTATTCTCCTAATTAATATGATTCGTTACCGAATTAACCGCCACAGCCGCCAATCGTTACTTTAACTTCTTGTGAAACTTTAGTTGTTGCACCACCGGCAGTTACTAAAGCATCTACTGGAGAAGTTTTACCCATCTTGATACGAGTAGAAACGTAACCTACTGAAGCACCTGACAAGTTAAATGAAGCCGCTAATGGTGTTGAGTTGTTCGTAACAAAGAACGAAATGTTAGTCACACCTTCCATTTTAGAAGCGTCTACTGTCATTGGTACTACTGCACCATTTTCAGCAATCTTAGGCGCCTTAAACTTAAATGAACCTTTACCTGCACCAGCAGATGAAGCACCCGCTGCATCAGACTTAGCTTTAAAGTCTGCAGAGTTTGCAAACACCATAGTTGGTGTTAGTAAGCCTGCGCCTACAGCTGTTGCAACTGCAGAACCTGCCATTGCACTTTTTAGAAATAATCTTCTTTTCATCTTATTCTCCGATCTATAGTGTATGAATGTAGTCAGTGATTTTATCAATCTGACCTTCAGTTAATGCCTTATGCTTACCGAATGGAGGCATCATTGAATTTGGATTTTTAGCTGTTGCATCCCAAATTTGGGCTCTTAAAGCATCACGAGTGAATCTTGCTTTCATTGCCACTAAAGGTGGTGCGATGTTACCAGGCTGACCGCCGCCAACAATCATATGACATGCAAGACAGTTACCTAGTTTTCTATTAAAGGCAAGATCTTTGCCGGACATCTCTTTAGCACCTGCTTCAAGCGGCATTACGAATAATACTGCTAAAGTTGCTACTGCTGAGATAGAAGAAATAATTTTCTTCATGTTTCTCTCCTCTTGTAATTTAAAATACAGATCAATCAATCATTTGATCGATCAATTTTATATTTTATACAGGTTTGTTGTAATAATATCACTATCATCATTTAATAATGTACTGATACTAAAGGGTTTAAAATAGACTGTAATATTTATACAACAAAACTACTTTTTATGAATGATATTAATTACAAGAGGATAAAAAAAATAATTTAAAATTATTTTATGTAATTAAACTTGTTCGGCAGCAGCAATTAACGCTCTGGCTTTATGCATGGTTTCATCCCATTCAGATTGTGCAACAGAATCATGAACAATGCCTGCACCTGCCTGTACGTAAAGAATTTCATCTTTAACAACTGCTGTGCGAATGGCGATCGCCATGTCCATTCCGCCATGCCAAGATAAATAACCAATCGCACCTGAATAAATATTACGCTTAAGTGACTCTACTTCATTGATAATTTCCATTGCTCGTACTTTAGGTGCACCACTTAATGTTCCTGCAGGAAAGGTTGCCTTAAGCACATCCATAGCGCTCACTTCATCTTTCAGATCGCATTCAACATTTGAAACAATATGCATCACATGAGAGTAACGCTCAACAAACATCTTGTCGGTTAAATTAACACTGCCCGTTTTCGCAATGCGACCTAAATCATTACGACCTAAATCAATCAGCATTAAATGCTCTGCTATTTCTTTTTTATCTGCTAGTAATTCTTTTTCAAGTGCTAGATCTTCAGCTATATCTTTACCTCGCATGCGTGTACCAGCAATAGGTCTAACGGTGGCACGTCTATCTGCATCCACACGCGTTAGAATCTCTGGAGAAGAGCCAATAATATCAACATCACCTAGATTTAAATAATACATATAAGGGGATGGATTAAGCCTTCTTAGCTGTCTATATAATTCGACTGATGGGGCCTTATATGGCGCACTCAGGCGCTGTGATGGTACGACTTGCATCACATCACCGGCAACAATATATTGCTGAATTTGTTCAACGACCTTTTTATAATTCTCCTCACCAAAGCTAGAGGTAAAGTCATTTGCTGTCAAATTATCAGACTGATAAGACTGCTTAACAAGTGGCTTGTCAATTTGGGCTTCAATTTCATCAAGGCGCTCAATGGCTTGCTCATAAGTATGCGTATCAGGATTGATGTGAGTTAATAAAAATGCCTTATTAGCGAGATTATCAAACACCACCAAATCATTCGATACCATTAACAAAATATCGGCAATATTCAGCTCGTCTACCAGATTAATATCTTTAAGTTTTGGCTCAATATAACGAACAATCTCATAACCAAAATAACCAACTAAACCGCCATTAAACTCCGGTAAATCATTGATTTCTGGGACTTTAAAATTCTGCTGGTATTGTTCAATCCAAGCCAATGGATCTGACACGGTGAAACGATCAAGCACAACTGAATCTTTCTCAATTTGAACTTCATAATCAAAAACCTTGATAACCGTTTGAGCGTGAAGCCCAATCATGGAGTATCGACCCCATTTTTCACCGCCTTGAACTGATTCAAATAAATAACTATAGTTGTTATTTGCAAGCTTAAGATACAAGCCTAACGCAGTATCTGTATCAAGAATTACCTCTCTAAAGACGGGGATATGATTGAAGCCTTGATCAACATAGGCATTAAAACTTGTTTTGTTCATAAGTGCATTTTAACGGATTTTAGACATAAAAAAACCGCATCATGAATTGATGCGGTTTTAGCATTGTGAGATTGCTCCGAATTACTCCTGAACTTCCTCAGCATCACTTAACTCAGCTGCCAATGCAAGTTCTGCATCTGCAGCTTGCATGTTTTCAGCAGCACGCTTTTCACGCTTCTGTTGATGATACTTAAAGCCTGTTCCTGCTGGAATCAAACGACCAACAATCACGTTTTCTTTCAAGCCTTGTAACGTATCTACACGACCAGTGGTTGACGCCTCAGTTAATACTCGAGTAGTCTCCTGGAAAGAAGCGGCAGAAATAAACGATTCAGTTGCTAATGACGCTTTAGTAATACCCATTAGTAAGCGCTGATAAGTTACTACACTCTTACCTTGGGCAGCAAGCTGTTTATTCGCTTCGATTACTCTAACGTATTCAGCCGTTTCACCATTAACAAAACTAGAATCGCCAGCATCAAGCACTTCAACCTTACGAAGCATTTGTTTAACAATAACTTCAATGTGCTTATCTGAAATGTTTACACCTTGTAGACGATAAACATCTTGAACTTCTTTAACCACATAGTTTGCTAATTTTTCAACACCTAATAAACGCAAGATATCGTGCGGATTAGACGGTCCATCAGAAATCACATCACCCCTCACAACAGTTTCACCGTCGAAAACGTTAATTTGACGCCATTTATGGATCATCATTTCAGTCGCTTCACCGTCAGTTGAAGTAATAATCAAACGATCTTTGCTCTTAGTTGGATTACCAAAGCTAATCACACCCGCTTCTTCTGCAAGAATTGAATGATCTTTTGCTTTACGTGCTTCGAATAAATCTGCAACACGTGGCAAACCACCAGTGATATCACTTGTCTTAGATTGGTCTTTAGGAATCTTAGCAAGCACTTCACCTGCTGAAATCACTTGATTATCTTCTAGATGAATCTTAACCATTGACGGTAGATAATGCGTTGATAATACTGTCTCAGAATCACTTTCATCAACCATCTTAATCATTGGCTTTAAGCCTTTCGCTGCAGCAGATCTATCTGCTTCACCGATCATCTCGAAGAATGTTAAACCTGTTAATGGGTCTGTATTTCTATTAACCGTAATGCCTTCTTCAAAATCAACAAAAATAACTCGACCAGCTTGCTCTGTAATGATTGGATGCGTATGCGGATCCCAATCTGCAATCTTTTGTTTTGCTTTAACTGTACCACCTTCTTGAACGTGGACAATTGCACCATATGGAATCTTGTAGCGCTCTACATCTTGACCCTTAGTGTTTCGAATTGTAACCACTGCCGATCTAGAAATAACAACCAAATCATTATTAACGTTGTTAATTGATTTAATGTCTTCGAAATGCACTGTACCTTCAACATTAACGCTAATACTACTAACAGCTGTTGAAGCTGACGCTGCACCACCAATGTGGAAAGTACGCATGGTTAACTGTGTACCCGGCTCACCAATCGATTGTGCTGCAATTACACCAACTGCCTCACCAACACCAATCTTGTGTCCACGAGCCATATCGTTACCATAACAACTCGCACAAACACCATAGCGTGTATCACACGTAATCGTAGAGCGAACTTTGATTGATTCAACACCCAACTCATTAATCTTATCCGAATTGCCTAACGTGATTAAATGACCTTTTGGTACAAATACATCATAAGTATCAGGAATCAACACATCCTCTGCAACCACTCGACCTAATACTGCGGCACCCAATGTTTGCACAATATTACCACCATCAATAACAGCTTTCATCATCATGCCGTTATCAGTACCACAATCCTCTTCAGTGACCACCAAATCTTGGCCAACATCCACTAAACGACGAGTCAAGTAACCCGAGTTAGCTGTTTTAAGTGCTGTATCAGCAAGACCTTTACGAGCACCGTGAGTAGAAATAAAGTATTGCATGTTATTCAAACCTTCACGGAAGTTTGACGTAATTGGTGTTTCAATAATTGAGCCATCTGGCTTAGCCATCAAACCACGCATACCTGCAAGCTGTCTCATTTGCGCTGGTGAACCACGAGCACCTGAATCAGCCATCATGTAAACAGAGTTAAATGAAGGTAATTTTTCAGTTTTTCCGTCTTTGGTTTCAAAATCTTCAAAACCAATTTCATCCATCATAGCTTTTGCTACTTTTTCTGAAGTTCGTGACCAAATATCGATCACTTTATTATAACGCTCACCATCTGTCACAACACCCTTGGAAAATTGCTCCTGGATGTCTTTCACTTGAGAGTCAGCTTCATCAATCATGCCAGCTTTAGAATCTGGAATGGTCATATCATTTGTACAAAAAGAAATACCTGATTTAGTTGAGTACTGGAAACCCATGTACATCATCTGATCAGCAAACATAACTGTTTCTTTTAATTCTTGTGTACGGTAACAAACGTGAATTAAGTTAGATACAACTTTTTTAGAAATAGCTTCATTGATTAAATCAAATGATAAGCCATTAGGCAAAATTCTTGAGAAAATTGCACGACCAACTGTTGTATCAACAATGCGCTTAGAACTAGGCTCGAATTTACCTGCTTCGTTTTTAACGTAATCTTGGATACGTAACTTAATATTTGCATGCAAGGTTACATGGCCAGCTTCATAGGCGTTCAATGCTTCTGAAGGCGATGTAAATACCATTCCTTCACCTTTTTGATTGATCTTATCACGAGTCATGTAATACAAGCCCAAGATCACGTCTTGAGATGGAACAATGATCGGATCGCCACTTGCAAGGTGCAATACATTATTAGAGGCAAGCATTAATGTTCTTGCTTCTAATTGTGCCTCTTCAGATAACGGTACGTGTACCGCCATTTGGTCACCATCGAAGTCAGCGTTAAATGCGCCACAAACTAATGGGTGCAGTTGAATAGCTTTACCTTCAATTAGTAATGGTTCAAACGCCTGAATACCTAAACGGTGAAGTGTTGGTGCACGGTTCAATAAGACTGGATGTTGATGCACAACTCTCTCTAATACATCCCAAACTTCAGGCAACTCAGATTCAACCATTTTTTTCGCTGCTTTGATAGTAGAAGCTAAACCTTTAGCTATAAGACGATTATAGATAAATGGCTTAAATAATTCTAACGCCATTTTCTTCGGTAAACCACACTGATGTAACTTAAGGTATGGACCACAAACGATTACAGAACGACCTGAATAGTCAACACGCTTACCGAGCAAGTTTTGACGGAAACGACCTTGCTTACCTTTGATCATGTCAGAGATAGACTTCAATGGACGACGGTTATTACCCATCACAGCACGACCACGGCGACCATTGTCAATTAATGAGTCAACCGCTTCTTGCAACATACGCTTTTCATTACGTACGATAATCTCTGGTGCATCAAGCTCCAATAAACGCGCTAAACGGTTATTACGGTTAATAACACGACGGTATAGATCGTTAAGATCAGAAGTCGCAAAACGACCACCATCTAACGGCACTAATGGACGTAAATCTGGCGGAAGAATTGGCAATACCTTTAAGATCATCCACTCAGGTTTGTTGCCAGATTTAATCAATGAATCGATTAATTTAAGACGTTTATTGTATTTCTTAAGTTTTGTTTGTGATTTAGTGTTTAAGCTATCTTCACGCAAGTTTGCCGCTTCTTTTTCAAGCTGCATCTCTGCTAAAACATCTTGGATTGCTTCTGCACCCATTTTAGCTTCAAACTCATCATCACCATATTCATCAAGCGCATCAAAGTACATTTCTTCAGTTAACAACTGCTTATATACTAATGGCGTTGAACCTGGATCAGTAACTAAAAATGCTTCAAAGTATAAAACACGCTCAATGTCTTTAAGAGTCATGTCCATCAACAAACCTAGGCGTGATGGCAATGATTTTAAGTACCAAATATGTGCAACAGGTGCTGCTAGCTCAATGTGACCCATACGTTCACGTCGAACTTTTGAAAATGTAACCTCAACACCACACTTTTCACAAACTACGTTGCGAAATTTCATGCGCTTATATTTACCACATAAACACTCAAAGTCTTTCATCGGACCAAATACTTTCGCACAGAATAAACCTTCTCTTTCAGGCTTAAATGTACGGTAGTTAATAGTTTCTGGCTTCTTTACTTCACCATATGACCATGAACGAATCTTTTCAGGAGACGCTAAACCAACTCTAATTGCATCAAAATCTTGCTCTTTATTTTCTTGCTTTAATATAGCTAATAAATCTTTCACTGTATTCTCCTAATTAGTGTTGCTCAAGCTCAACGTCGATACCTAATGATCTAATCTCTTTGATTAGTACATTAAACGACTCTGGCATAACAGACTCTGTCAAATTCTTACCATCAACAATGCTCTTGTACATCTTCGCACGACCAGCAACGTCATCAGACTTAACTGTTAACATTTCACGTAATGTGTGTGCAGCACCATAAGCTTCTAATGCCCACACTTCCATTTCACCAAATCTCTGACCACCAAATTGTGCTTTACCACTTAATGGTTGTTGTGTTACTAGTGAGTAAGGACCTGTAGAACGCGCATGCATCTTGTCATCAACTAAGTGATTCAATTTCAACATGTGCATGTAACCAACGGTAACTGGACGATCAAACGCTTCACCTGTTCGACCATCGTATAATTGCTCTTGGCCAGACTCCGGTAAATCAGCAAGCTTTAGTAATGACTTGATATCTTCTTCCTTGATACCATCAAATACTGGTGTTGCCATTGGCACACCGCCTCGTAGATTCTTCGCTAATTCAATAATTTCTTCATCAGTAAATGATGCTAAGTCTTCTTGCTTACCGTATGTGTTATATACTTTATCTAAGAATTCTCTTATTTCAGCAACCATTTCAGTGCGCTTTTCATCAAGCATAGCTGCAATCTTAAAGCCTAAGCCTTTTGCTGCGTAACCTAAATGAACTTCAAGAACTTGACCAACATTCATTCGAGAAGGTACACCTAGTGGATTAAGTACAACATCTACTGTTGAGCCATCTTCAAGGTAAGGCATATCTTCAATTGGAGAAACACGTGAGATAACACCTTTGTTACCATGACGTCCAGCCATCTTATCACCCACTTGAAGTGTCTTACGTGTTGCGACATAAACTTTAACCATCTTCATAACGCCTGGTGGTAATTCTGCACCTTCGTTAATCTTAGCTTTTTCTTCTTCAAGGAATTTATCAAATTCTACTTGCTTAGCTTTTGCCTGTTTTACTAATGACGCTACTTCTTTATTAATAGCTGCATCTTCAACTTTAATTTTAGCAATGTCTTTATTTTCAAGTTTTTTCATCAACTTAGCATTAAGTTTTTCACCTGCTTTGATGTCACCTACAGCTTTTGTAATTACATTGCCAGATAATTTCAAGCGAATACGGCGGTAAATATCACCATCAATAATACCAAACTCATCGTCAATATCTTTCTTAACTTTTTCTAAACGATCCGCGTCAATGCTTAATGCTCTTGAGTCTTTCTCTACACGATCACGCGTAAAGACCTGAACATCAATAACCACACCTGATTTAGACGCACCAATTCTTAATGATGAATCTTTAACGTTGTTAGCCTTCTCACCAAAGATTGCGCGTAATAGTTTTTCTTCGGGAGATAATACAGTTTCACTCTTAGGTGTTACTTTACCAACAAGAATGTCGCCACCTTTAACTCGAGCACCAACATAAACAACACCAACTTCGTCCAGCTTAGCAAGTGCAGATTCACTAACATTTGGAATATCAGCGGTAATTTCCTCTGGACCTAATTTAGTATCACGAGAATAAGCAGTTAATTCTTCGATATGAATTGTTGTATAACGATCATCTTTGATTACTTTTTCTGAGATTAGAATAGAGTCTTCAAAGTTATAACCATTCCAAGGCATGAATGCAATCTTCATGTTTTGTCCTAGTGCTAACTCACCTAAGTCTGTAGATGGACCGTCAGCTAGAACGTCATTTTCAGCAATCTTATCACCGACAACTACCAATGGTTTTTGGTTGATACAAGTATTTTGGTTAGAACGTGCGTACTTAGTTAGGTTATAAATATCAACACCTAGCTCGCCTTCTTTAGCTTGCTTAGAGTCAACACGAATTACGATACGTGATGCATCAACTGCCTCAACTACACCTGCGTGCTTTGCAGTAACACAAACACGAGAATCCGTTGCAACTACGCGCTCAATACCTGTTCCAACTAAGGGCTTTTCAGCACGAAGTGTTGGAACCGCTTGACGTTGCATATTTGAACCCATCAATGCACGGTTGGCATCATCGTGCTCTAGGAATGGAATAAGTGATGCTGCAACTGAAGAAATCTGCTTAGAATCAATATCAATTAGTGTTACTTCACTAGAATCAACCAATACAAATTCATTCTTATGACGACATGAAATTAGATCCTCTTGTAAAAGACCTTTGTCGTTAACTATTGCATTTGCTTGTGCAATCGTATGAGCAATCTCATCAATAGCTGAAACATAAATAATTTCATCTGTTACCTTGCCTTTCTTAACTATTTGATAAGGTGTCTCTAAGAAACCATATTCATTAGTTTTAGCATAAACAGCCAAAGTGTTAATTAGACCAATGTTTGGACCTTCTGGTGTTTCAATTGGGCATAAACGACCATAATGTGATGGATGTACGTCTCGAACTTCGAAACCTGCACGTTCACGTGTCAAACCACCTGGACCTAATGCAGAAATACGACGTTTATGTGTTACACCAGATAAAGGATTTACCTGATCCATAAACTGGGACAACTGCGAAGAACCAAAGAATTCTCTAACAGCAGCAGATACAGGCTTAGAATTGATTAGATCTTGAGGTGTTAATTCATCAGTTTCTGCAAGGTTTAGACCTTCTTTAACTGATTTCTCAACACGCACTAAACCAATTCTAAACTGGTTCTCAATCATTTCACCAATCGCTCTTACACGACGGTTAGCTAGTGTATCAACATCGTCAACGCTATCGTTACCATCTTTTATGTTAATTAATAATTTGATAACACTTAAGATGTCGTCATTTGTTAGGACATGCTCGCCTGTTTCTGACTCGATACCTAAACGACGGTTTAGCTTCATACGACCAACTTTAGACAAGTCGTAACGTTCATTTTTAAAGAATAAGTTATTAAATAATAAATTAACCGCATCTTCAGTAGCTGGCTCACCTGGACGCATCACATGATAAATACTCATGCGCGCCTGAATTTCAGTTTCAGTATCGTCCAATCGTAGCGTGTCTGAAATGTATGCACCAGTCTCAGACTCGTTAATGTAAAGCACATCAAACTTTTTAATCTTATTTTCAATTAATACTTCTAAAACTTCTTCAGAGATAACAGTATTAGTAGCAACTAAAATTTCACCAGTCTCGGTATCAATAATATCTGCTGAAATAACTTTATCAATTAATGACTCAAGTGGTGCATTAATTACTTTGATGCCGGCAGCGTCAAGTAATTTAATATGCTTAGCAGTAATACGGCGATTCTTCTCCACAATAACATCTTTGCCAGACAGAATATCAAACTCAGCAATTGTGCCTCGTAAACGAGAAGGTGTAATACCAAGATCACATGACTTAGCTTTCATCTTAACAGACGATGTTTCAAAGAATGTATTTAAGATTTCACCACTTGATAATCCCATTGCGCGAAGCAATGTTGTAACCGGAAGTTTACGACGACGATCTATTCTAACGAATAAATGCTCGTGATGATCAAACTCAAAATCTAACCATGAACCACGGTAAGGAATAACACGTGATGAGAATAAAATCTTACCAGAAGAGTGAGTTTTACCCTTATCGTGTTCAAAGATAACACCTGGAGATCTGTGAAGTTGAGAAACTACAACACGCTCAGTACCATTGATTACAAAAGTACCTGTTGTTGTCATTAATGGAAGTTGACCTAGGTAAACCTCCTCCTCAATGATTTGTTTAACTTTACGTTTTTTCTTTAACGTAGAGCCATTTTTATCGAACAATACTAGGTTAAGTTTAACGCGCAATGTAGAAGCGAAAGTTACACCACGTAACTTACATTCTTCTACGTTAAACTTAGGCTCTTGTAATTCATAATCTACATACTCAATTTCGGCATAGCCGTTAACTGCAGTAATAGGGAAAACAGATTGAAACACTGCTTGCAAACCAATATCTTCTTTTGTTTTGCTGCCAGCTTGAATGAAGCCGTTAAAAGAATCTATTTGAATTGCTAATAAATCTGGTTCTTTCAATATTGATGTTCTTGAACCAAAGTTGTTTCTAATTCGCTTTTTTTCCGTAAATGAATAAGCCATGAATACCTCGTATTAATCGTTCTAATTCGAATAAGAAGAAATTTCTTCTTAAAATAAATCCAACCTAAATAATTTAAATAGGTTGGAAATGCACTCAATAAAGAGTGCAAATGCAATAAACACCAAAATCCCCTAGTGGGGATTTTGGGTTTTTACGCTAAACTTATTATTTAAGTTCTACGCTTGCACCAGCTTCTTCAAGCTGCTTTTGAACTTCTTCAGCTTCAGCTTTAGATGCACCTTCTTTAATAGCTACAGGCACAGATTCAACCATATCTTTTGCTTCTTTAAGACCTAAGCCAGTGATAGCACGTACCGCTTTAATAGCTGCAACTTTCTTCTCACCGAAAGATGTCATTACAACATCAAATTCGTCTTTCTCAGCTGCTGCTTCACCAGCTTCAGCTGCTGCTGCAGGTGCTGCTGCTACTGCTGCTGCACTTACACCGAACTTCTCTTCCATTGCTGATACTAATTCAACAACATCCATTACAGACATATCTGCAATTGCATTTAAAATATCTTCATTTGATAATGCCATGATATTTACTCCTTTTATTTGATTATTTGATTATTTATTTTTGTTGGGCTACTGCTGACACCACGCGAGTTACTTTAGTTGGAACTTCGTTTAAAGTTCTAGCTAGTTTCTCAACTGGTGCTAACATTAATGCCATAACTGTACTAATTGCTTGATCTTTAGTTGGAAGGTCAGCAATACGCTTAAGTTGATCTGCTTCTACAAATTCACCTGAAACGCCCAAACCTTTAACGACTAAGTCTTCATTATCTTTTACAAAATTATTGAAAACACGTGCAACTGCACCTGGATCTTCTTGCGAAAATCCAAGAATTACCGGGCCGCTAAGCACTGGTAAAACACACTCACATGTAGTTTCGTTAAATGCAATTTTAGCTAATGAATTCTTTACAACACGTAAAGTTACATCAGCATCCAAAGCACTTGAACGAAGCATAGTCATTTGTCCAACTGTCAATCCACGATACTCAGCTACGCCAACAGCAATTGCACTATTAGCTAGTGAATTTACTTGTTCGACAACAACTTTTTTTGCTTCAAGATTTAGAGCCATTTGCCTCTCCTGAACAGTTTAAAAAAGAAAGCTATATTATTATAACTTTCGCCATAGAGCACTTACGTACCCTCTACATAGGCAGACTGTATTATCAGTCATTTATGTAAAATTTCCAGGAGGAAAAATCACACCTATGGTCTTTGAGGAGCGTAAGACTAGCCTACGACCCAAAGAATTTGTTACTTGATATGGTTTTAGATATCAAGCGTGCTTAAATCAACAGAAACGCCAGCGCCCATTGTTGAAGAAACACTTAATTTTTTAAAATAAATACCTTTAGCAGAACTTGGCTTAGCTTTTTTAAGCGCTTCCATTAATGCTGTAATGTTTTCAGTTAATGCCTTAACATCAAATGAAGCTTTACCAACACCTGCATGAATAATTGCAGCTTTATCAGTACGATAACGTACTTGACCAGCTTTAGCATTTGTAACCGCAGTAGCAACGTCTGGCGTTACTGTACCAACTTTAGGGTTAGGCATCAAACCACGTGGGCCTAATATTTGTCCTAAACGTCCAACAACACCCATTGCATCTGGAGATGCGATAACTACATCATAGTTTAGATCGCCGTCTTGCATTGACTTCATTAAGTCATCCATGCCAACAACGTCTGCACCAGCAGCTTCTGCTTTAGCTACGTTATCGCCTTGTGTAAATACTGCAACACGAACACTCTTGCCTGTACCATTAGGTAGTACAACTGCGCCACGTACATTTTGATCTGATTTTTTAGAATCAACACCTAGATTAACACTAACATCAATTGATTCGTCAAACTTTGCAGTTGCACAACCCTTGATTAATGTTAAAGCTTCTTCAATTGAGTATCGTTTTCCGATTTCAACTTTAGCTGCAATATCTTTTTGTTTTTTTGTTAACTTAGCCATGTGATTAACCCTCCACCGTGATGCCCATAGAGCGAGCTGTACCAGCAATAATAGTTACAGCAGCCTCCATGTCGTTTGCATTAAGATCATTCATTTTGATCGCTGCCACTTCTTCAAGTTGAGCGCGTGTGATACTACCAACTTTATCTGTATGAGGAACACTAGAGCCTTTTTTAATACCTGTTACTTTTAATATAAGTAGTGCTGCTGGTGGTGTCTTAGTAATAAATGTAAAACTACGGTCGTTATAAACTGTAATAATTACAGGTACCTTCATACCTTTATCAATCTCTTGAGTTTTCGCATTAAATGCTTTACAAAACTCCATGATGTTTACACCATGCTGACCTAGTGCAGGTCCAACTGGTGGTGAAGGATTTGCTTCTTGTGCAGGCACTTGAAGCTTAATATATGATGTAATTTTTTTAGCCATTCTTCTTCCTTGAGGGGTTACCTCGTGTGGGTACATGCGCCTATTAAGCTCCCCGTTTAAAAAGCGACTTGTGTCGCTATTTTTTTTAAGTTTTTTCTACTTGCGAGAATTCTAGCTCTACTGTCGTCGTACGTCCGAAAATTAACACTTCAATTTTCAGAATACTCTTATCGTAGTCAACCGCTTCAACAGTTCCATTAAATTCATTGAATGGACCATCAATAACCAAGATTTCTTCACCAGGTTGATAAGCCACTTTAGGCTTAGGTTTATCAGCACCTTCTTGTACGCGGGCCATAATTTTATCAACTTCACGCTGAGTAATTGGAGAAGGTTTGCCAGAAGATCCACCAATAAAACCAATCACGTTATTAGTGTTTTTAACCAATAACCAGCTTGGCTCTGTAAGTTCCATATTTACTAGCATATAGCCAGGAAAGAACTTACGTTCAGCTGTCTTCTTTTGACCATCTTTAAGTTCTACCACTTGTTCAGTAGGAACCATTACTTCAGCAATTAAATCTTCAAGGCCATCTCTTACAACAGCATCTTCGATTGCAGTTTTAACTTTTGCTTCATAACCACTTCTAGCATGAAGTACGTACCATCTTTTAGACATCTATAGCTCTCTTAATTTGTTAACAGTTGGACCATCCATGAAAAGAATGCATCCACTATCCACAAGAATATAGCAACAATAACAACAGCTACCATAATCATGCCTGTTGTTTTAACAGTTTCATCACGCGTCGGCCATACAACCTTGCGTAATTCGATTTTAGTTTCTTTTGTAAATATTGCTAAACGTTTACCTTGAGGTGTTTTGAAAAAAACCAGACCAGCTACAACCAACCCAGTTAACAAGAATAAAACCTTGAATAACGTTGTGATCAAGCTTAATGGGTCTAAATAAAACGCAGCAAAAGAAGCAATCACAATTAGAATTGCAAAGTACATTCCTAGTGATGATTCTTTAACTTGTTTTTCAATTGTTTTACTCAAAATACACCTTTTATTAGTATGGCAGGCGAGGAGGGACTCGAACCCCCAACCAACGGTTTTGGAAACCGCCACTCTACCAATTGAGCCACTCGCCTATAAACTTTAAAGGCTCGGACAAATGCCCGAGCCAAATTTTCTTAGGTTTTTCTTAAACTTTTTAGCTTAAGAATTAATCCGTAACTTTAGCAACAACGCCCGCACCTACTGTACGGCCACCTTCTC
>DTUI01000090.1:18144-29515 GCA_012964205.1 Candidatus Thioglobus sp. | reverse complement strand
GTATGGCAAAAAGGTATTTTAGAGTTTGGTGAATTCTTCGTACTCTTCGTACCGTCTTTGATTAACTTTTTGGTGCCTGCAGCTATCATGCACTTTGCCATTAAAGATGAGTCAGCCGGTGAAAGGCTTGATCCAGTGAGTATTAAACTCGGTGGTATTGCTATTATTGTTTTATTTATGGTGACTATTGCCACTGCTGTTAGCTTCCATAACTTCTTACATCTTCCGCCAGCAATGGGCATGATGACTGGTTTAAGCTTCTTAATGATTGCTGCATTCTTTATTCGCAGTAGTGAGAAAAAAACCCAAGACAAAGAGTTTTGTTTTGATATATTTAATAAAGTAAGTCGTGCTGAGTGGGATACTTTACTATTCTTTTTTGGTGTGATTGTGAGTGTCGGTGGTCTTGGCTTTATGGGCTACCTAGCGATGACCTCAGAGGCAATGTATATCGGCTTAGGTACTACTTACGCCAATATTTTAGTCGGCTTATTATCTGCTGTGGTTGATAACATTCCAGTGATGTTTGCGGTACTAACCATGAATCCTGAAATGTCAGATGCTCAGTGGTTGTTAGTTACGCTAACCGCAGGTGTTGGTGGTAGTTTGTTATCTGTGGGTTCTGCTGCAGGTGTGGCATTGATGGGTCAATCAAAAGGCTTGTATACGTTTGCTTCACATCTTAAGTGGATGCCAGTGATTGCACTAGGCTATGCGGCTAGTATTGCCACACATATGTGGATGAGTGATATTCCATTTGCATAATCTATATGTAGATATTGGTAATACGGCTGTTAAATGGCTATTCGATGGCCAATATCACTCTGTATTGGTAGCTGATTTTTCAATAGATCTTTTACCAAAATCTGGCCAAGCTTTTGTGAGTTGCGTGACTGATAGATCCCTTTTAGATGGGTTTAATGATGCTATCTTTGTTGAGTCTCAAGCAACGTTCAAAAGCTTTGTATCAGCTTACGAGCAATCAAATAAATTAGGTGTTGATCGATTTTTAGCGATGATTGCTGCCATTGATCAATTACCCAATCAGAATCTTTTAATTATTGATGCGGGCAGTGCGCTGACGTTTGATTTGGTATTAGCCAGTGGCGAACACGAAGGTGGTTTGATCATGCCAGGATTAGGAAAATTGCGACGCAGCTTTGCTCAATTTGAAAGCTGTTCTAAAAGTTTAACACTTCAATCTATGGCAAATAATACAACTGATGCTTGGGAATTTGGCACGGCCAGTATGCTAATGAGTGTGATCAAAGATCAAATCGAACAACATCAAACAGCATTAGGCGATTTGAGGGTTGTGTTAACTGGCGGTGATGCTAAGATAGTGGCTTACCGCTTGAATCACCAAGTTGATATTGAATCATATTTAGTGCTTGACGGTCTTGCGCTTTACGCCCAATCGTTGAACTAGCCTTGGTATAATGCGCTTTAATTAATTTAACGTAACAATCAATGCAAGACAATCGAGTTTTATCCGGTATGCGACCAACAGGTCAGCTTCATTTAGGTCATTATCACGGTGTTTTAAAGAACTGGCTTGAGTTACAAAATGAGTATGATTCGTACTTTTTTGTGGCTGATTGGCATGCATTTACTACGCACTATTCAGATAAGATTGATCTTGAAGCTAATGTTATGGAAATGGTGGTTGATTGGTTAGCAGCAGGCATTAACCCAAATACCTCTACGATTTTTGTACAGTCAAAAGTACCTGAGCATGCTGAGTTGCATTTGTTACTTTCAATGATAACACCACTAAGCTGGCTTGAACGTGTACCTTCTTATAAGGATCAACAGCTTAAATTAAAAACTAAGGATTTAGGTACTTATGGATTTTTAGGTTACCCATTATTACAAAGTGCAGATATCCTAATGTACAAGGCTAACTTAGTGCCAGTGGGTGAAGATCAGGTGGCACACATTGAGTTGACTCGAGAAGTGGCGCGCCGCTTTAATCATGTTTATGGCCGTGAAGCTGATTTCGAACAAAAGTCAGAAGCAGCTATTGGCAAGATGGGCAAGAAACAAGCTAAATTATTCCGTTCTATGCGCAAAGCCTATCAAGAAACAGGCGATGATGAAGCCCTGATTAAGGCGCAAGCATTATTACAAGAGCAGCAAAATATTACCATTGGTGATCGTGATCGTCTTGCTGGTTATATTGAAGGTACGGGAAAAATTATCCTGCCAGAGCCGGAATCATTGCTAACCAAGGCTTCAAAGATGCCTGGTTTGGATGGACAGAAAATGAGTAAATCATATGGTAATACGATTACTTTGCGTGATACTGCAGAGGAAATTAATACTAAAGTTAGGCGCATGCCAACTGACCCTGCGCGTATTAAGCTGACTGACGCGGGCGATCCAAATAAATGCCCAGTATGGCAACTACATCAAGTTTATTCGGATGCTCAGACTCGTGAATGGGTGATTGATGGTTGTACCAAAGCAAAAATGGGTTGTGTAGAGTGTAAACAGCCAGTGATTAATGCCATTCAAGCAGAGCTTGGACCAATGCAAGAGCGTATTGCTAAATATCAGGCAGACCCTGAGTTAATCAAACAAATTATTCATGAGGGCTCAGAAAAAGCTCGCCATGTTGCTAAAGAAACTATGGCAGAAGTTCGCGAATCCATGGGTATTGTGTATTAATTATTTGAGACTTGAGCTCGAATGGAGATGAAATGACTGAAAGATTACAAAAATTAATTGCAACAGCTGGCTATGGTTCGCGTCGTTGGGCGGAAAGACTGATTGAGCAAGGCCGAATTGAGGTTAACAATAAAACTGCTCAAATTGGCGATAAGTGTGAGATCACCGACAAGGTTAAGATTGATGGTAGAAGCATTGATCTTGAGCGCTATAAAGAAGAAGAAACTAAAGTTATAATTCTGAATAAGCAGGCTGGCGTTATTTGCTCGAATAAAGATGATGAAGGTCGTAAGAGTGTTTACAGCTTACTACCAAAAGAATCACGCTGGGTTATGGTGGGGCGCTTAGACCTTAATACGTCAGGTTTATTGTTGTTTACTAATAATGGTGATTTAGCCAATAAATTAATGCATCCAAGTTCTGAAATTGATCGTGAATATGCGGTTCGTGTGTTGGGTCAAGTTGAGAATGAAGACATTCAACAATTAACTGATGGTATTGAGCTCGAAGATGGTTTTGCCAAATTTAATCGTGTAACTTTTGGTGGCGGTGAAGGTGCTAACAGATGGTATAAAGTGGTGCTTAAAGAGGGTAGAAAGCGTGAAGTTAGACGCCTTTGGGAGGCTTTAGGATTTAAAGTGTCACGCCTTATTCGCGTACGTTTTGGCGAAATTCGCTTACCTGAAAACCTTAAGGCTAATCAGTATGATTACTTAAAGCCTGGACAAGTAAAATTATTACTCGACTCGGTTAATCTTTAATTTTTTTATCTAAAAATTGACATTAATCAATCATTAAATCATTTTATTTGTTACAATTTAACAAGATAATAGTTTTATATACTTAATATTTAAAAGAGGAGAAAGTCACATGATGAACGAACTAAACATGGATCCAGTTTTTTTTCTAAGCCTATTGGCTGTAACTGGCACTGCAATATCATTTATTGTATTTGCTATGGCTAAAAGAAAGATAAAGTCATAAACTTTAGCTAGGAGAAATTCATGCCAATGAACGAACTAAATACTGATGGAGTGTTTTGGATCTCTATGATGTTTGTGGCTGCCTCTATTGCTTTGGCTGTTTATTTTAAGTTTTTCTTTAAGTTGAAAAAATAGCAAGTAATTCTAGCGCTTAGACGCTTTTCGTTTTCAAAAAACTTCCCTCATCACGTATAATATCGCTTTTAGTATTTACAATTATTAAGCGCTAATGTCTGACTACAAACCCACTTTAAACCTACCTGCCACTAAGTTTGCCATGAAGGCAAATCTTTCCAATCGTGAAGGTGGATTCCTTAAAAAATGGCAAGATGATGATCTGTACGCTCAGATTCGTGCAAACAATCAAGGTAAGCCTAAGTTTATTTTGCATGATGGCCCTCCATATGCAAATGGTGATATTCATATTGGCCATGCGGTTAACAAGGTTTTAAAAGATATTATTGTTAAGTCAAAATCCTTGTCTGGTTTTGATGCGCCATTCGTGCCAGGCTGGGATTGCCATGGCTTGCCAATTGAGCTAAATGTTGAGAAGAAAAAAGGCAAGGTTGGCGTTAAGATTGATGCTAATACCTTTAGGGCTGAGTGTCGTAAATATGCAGATACGCAAGTAGCCAAACAAAAGCTTGATTTTCAGCGTTTGGGAATTTTGGCTGATTGGAATAATCCTTACCTAACTAAAGACTTCCAGTATGAGGCGGATATTGTTCGTGCGCTTGGAAAAATTGTTGAAAATGGTCATGTCTCTAAGGGTTACAAACCTGTTCATTGGTGTACAGAGTGTGGTTCGGCATTGGCAGAGGCTGAGGTTGAATACAAAGATAAACAATCAGATGCTATTGATGTTAAATTTAGAATCGTTGATGATTCAATTTTTAAGGTTGATCAGCCTGTTTCCGTGGTTATTTGGACAACAACACCTTGGACGTTACCTGCAAATGAGGCAGTGGCGTTACACCCTGATCTTAACTATGTGTTAGCTAATACAGGTGATGAGTATTTGTTGTTAGCTGAAGATTTGGCTGCAGATGCCTTATCTCGCTATGAATTAGATGCAAGTGTTTCTGATCAAGTATTTTTAGGTAGTGATCTTGAAGGTCTTAAGGCTCAACATCCATTTTATGACAAGCAAGTGCCAATTATTCTAGGTGATCATGTCACTACAGATGCAGGTACAGGTGCGGTTCATACGGCACCTGCACATGGTCAAGAGGATTTTGTAGTTGGCAAGAAATATGATTTACCTGTTAATTGCCCAGTTGATGGTCGTGGAGTGTTTTTTGAAGATACTGAGCTACTAGCTGGACAGTTTATTTTTAAAGCCAATGCCAGTGTTATTGAAATTTTAAAATCTGAAAATACTTTGGTTAAGCATGCGCCATTAGTGCACTCATATCCTCATTGTTGGCGTCATAAAACGCCGGTTATTTTTAGAGCGACGCCACAATGGTTTATCTCTATGCAAGATAAAGGCTTGCGTGATACGGTTAATAGTGAAATTCCTAAGGTTGATTGGATTCCTGATTGGGGTAAAAAGCGTATTGAGCTAATGGTAGGTAATCGACCAGATTGGTGTATTTCTCGTCAGCGTTTTTGGGGTGTTCCGATTACGTTATTTACCCACAAGCAAACGGGCGAATTACACCCAAATACAGCAGAGCTATTTACTAGTATTTCAGCCATGATTGAAAAAAATGGTATTGAAGCATGGTTCGAAACAGATATTAAAGACCTGCTAGGTGCCGATGCAGATGACTACGAAAAAGCTACTGACACACTAGATGTTTGGTTTGATTCGGGTGTGAGTCATTTTGCTGTGCTAAAAGCCAGAGAAGGCTTGTCTGATGTTGCTGATTTATATCTAGAAGGTTCTGATCAGCATCGTGGTTGGTTCCAGTCATCATTGATATCGTCAGTAGCTATTAATGGTAAGGCGCCATACAAGCAAGTATTAACACACGGCTTTACCGTTGATAAAGATGGCAAGAAAATGAGTAAATCATTGGGTAATGTCATGAGCCCACAAAAGGTAATTAATAATCTAGGTGCTGATATTTTACGTTTGTGGATTGCTTCAACTGATTACACCGGTGAAATGACGGTTTCAGATGAAATTTTAAAACGTTCAGCAGATTCATATCGTCGTATTCGTAATACTGTGCGCTTTATGTTGGCCAATACCACTGGTTTTGATCCAGCTCAGCATACTGTAGAAACAAATGATATGCTTGATTTGGATAGATGGATTGTATCTAAAGCAGCCAACTTGCAGGTTCAAATTTTGGATGCCTATGAGCACTATAATTTCCATAACGCTATTCAGTTAATTTTAAATTTCTGTAGTAATGATCTCGGCGGATTTTATCTTGATGTGATAAAAGATAGACAATACACCACGCAAGAAAATTCAAGAGCACGTCGAAGTGCACAAACAGCACTTAATCATATTTTAGAGGCGATGGTTAAGTGGTTGTCGCCAGTCTTGTCATATACTGCTGAAGAAGTTTGGCAGAGTATGCCAAGTGAGAAAACAAATAGTATCTTCTTAGCTGAATGGTATACAAATCTAGCGTCAGGCTACGATAATGTTGCTATTGATGCAGCTAGAAATATTAATCCATTTATACGTAAACAGATGGAAGGTATGCGTAGTGATAAGGTTATTGGCTCATCATTAGATGCTGAAGTTGATCTTTATTGTGATGAAAATAATTACAATGCACTGAGCCAGCTTGGCGATGAATTACGTTTTGTATTTATTACCTCTTATGCAAGAATTCACCCATTAAGTGATAAAACTGACAACTGCATTGAAGCGGGCGAAGGTGTGTTTGTTGAAGTGACTAAATCAGAACACGAGAAGTGCGTGCGTTGTTGGCATCATCGAGAGGATGTTGGGCAGAATGCTGAGCATGAAGAGTTATGTGGACGTTGTGTAGAAAATATTGCTGGTAATGGCGAACAGCGAGAGTTTGCCTAATGAAAACACTAAATCTTGATCTTGGTGAAAATTCTTATCCGATTTACATTGGACAAGCATTACTTGATCAGGCGCAATTATTAACTGACCATATTCATGGTAAGCAGGTAATGATTGTTACAAATACTACTGTTGCACCTTTGTATCTTCAACAGGTTAAATCACTTCTTAATTCGCTCAATGTAGCTGAAGTTGTACTGCCAGATGGTGAGCAATACAAAACACTTGATACGGTTAATCTTATTTTTGACGCTCTCTTAGAGAATCGCTTTGATCGTTCTTGTACATTGATTGCGCTAGGTGGTGGTGTTGTAGGAGATATGACGGGCTTTGCAGCAGCGAGTTATCAGCGCGGTGTTGATTTTATTCAAATCCCAACGACGTTATTGTCACAAGTTGATTCTAGTGTTGGCGGTAAAACAGGTGTTAATCATCCATTAGGTAAAAACATGATTGGTAGTTTTCATCAGCCAAATTGTGTGGTGATCGATGTAGATACCTTAGACACTCTAGATGATAGACAATTTTCTGCAGGATTAGCCGAAGTTATTAAATACGGCTTACTTGGTAATGTGAGTTTTTTAGAATTTTTACAAAACAATATCGAGAGTTTGATTTCTAGAGAAAAGAGCTTAATCATTCAAGCTGTGTATCAGTCATGTACTGATAAAGCTGATATCGTTGCAGAAGATGAATTAGAGTCAGGAAAAAGAGCTTTGTTAAATTTTGGCCATACCTTCGGTCATGCAATTGAAAACACACTAGGATACGGTGTATTTTTGCATGGTGAAGCGATTTCAGTGGGCATGTTAATGGCCACAAAGTTGTCACAAATGTCAGGTGATTTGAGCGAAGGCGAGGTTAGCCAAGTTAAAGATTTATTAGAAAAATCTAATTTACCGGTCAGTGTTGCCGGTAAAATTAGCGCTTCTGAGTTCTTATCTGCAATGAGTGTTGATAAGAAGGTGGTTGACGGTAATATTCGCCTCATATTAATGAGAAAATTAGGTGAATCGTATATTAGTGATACGTACGAACAAGCACAACTCGAACAAGTAATTGGGGATTTTTGCCAACCATAAATTAGGATATATGTATGTCAGACGATAAGAAAAAATCAGTAAGTGATGATGAAGCAATGATTACTTCAAGTATTTCAGATTTAGAAAAAATGCTTGAAGGTGTTACAGAGCATTCTGAAAAGCGTACTGATTCTAAATTTAACCGTATGTTCTTGCCTGCGTTGGCAGTTTTTAGTGCCATCATTATGGGCTTCTTCGTGGTTATTTTTTCAATAACCAGCGACATGTCAAAACTTGCTAACTCAATGGATCCAAATATGGGCGGTAACATGTCATCTATGGTGACTAGTATTGAAAAATTATCAAATAATATAGATACAATGACCACGTCAGTTGCACAAATGCAAAAGAGTTTTTCACGTGTTGAAAAAAATATGGATGTTATTGCTTTGAAGTTAAACTCATTAGATGCTATTTCTTCTGATTTAACGCAAGTTAGTACCAAAATGGATTCATTAGAGCCAATGTTGATCAACATGGAAGAGATGAATAAAAATATGACAACCATGCAAGATTCAATGCAATGGATGCAACGTGATATGAGTATGATGAGATCTTCATTTTCTAAGCCATTAAGAATCTTTAACAAGATTCCAATGTTATAAAAATGTCTTTATCTGAGCAACAAGTTTCACAAATTGCTTATTTAGCACGCTTATCTTTAAGTGGTGATGAGTTAAAAGATAATACGCAAGATTTAAACGCCATTCTTGGTTTAGCTGAACAGCTTGGTGCGATCAATACTGACGGCATTGAGCCAATGGCACATCCTTTGCATATGACTCAACGCTTACGTGCTGACGTGATAACAGAGGTTGATCAATCTGAAGTATTCCAATCAATTGCACCTAATACTGGCAATAAGCATTATTTAGTGCCAACAGTTATCGAATAAAATGAGCATTCATACAAAAACTATTGCACAGCTTTCACAAGGCCTGAAAGATAAAGAATTTTCGTCTGTTGAGATTACACAGCACTATTTAGATCGTATTAACAAATCAGATTTAAATGCGTTTATTACAGTTACTGACGAACTCGCCATGCAACAGGCTCAAGCTGCAGATGATAAGATTGCTTCAGGTAATGGCGGTATTCTTACTGGCATACCTTATGCACATAAAGATATTTTTTGCACCAAGGGAGTTAAAACTTCAGCAGGCTCAAAAATGCTGGATAATTTTATTTCCCCTTATGATGCAACAGTTTCACACAACTTAAATCAAGCAGATTTAGTTATGCTTGGCAAAGCCAACATGGATGAATTTGCTATGGGTTCTAGCAATGAAAATTCTTTTTATGGTGAGGTGAAAAACCCTTGGAACAAAAATAAGATTCCAGGTGGTTCTTCAGGTGGTTCTGCAGCGGCAGTAGCTGGTGGTTTGAGTTGTTTTGCTACTGGTACAGATACGGGTGGCTCAATTCGTCAGCCAGCAAGTTTATGTGGTATTACAGGTCTTAAGCCAACTTACGGGCGTATTTCTCGATACGGCATGATTGCTTATGCATCAAGTTTAGACCAAGCAGGTCCAATGACTAAAACTGCAGAAGATGCAGCCATTGTGCTTAATGCTATGGCTGGTTTTGATGAGAAAGACTCAACCTCTGCTGAGCAAGATGTGCCTGACTATACGGCAAATCTTAATGACTCTATTAAGGGGTTAACAATCGGCCTACCTAAAGAGTTCTTTTCTGAAGGGTTGGATGATGCAGTTGCAACTGAAGTCATGAATGCAGTTAAAGAATTTGAGTCAATGGGCGCAACTGTTAAAGAGATTTCATTGCCAAACTCTGCTTACGCAATTCCAACTTATTATATTGTTGCACCTTGTGAGTGTTCATCAAACTTGTCTCGTTTAGATGGTGTTCGTTATGGCTATCGCTGTAATGATCCTAAAGATTTAGAAGACTTATATTTACGCTCTCGTTCGGAGGGTTTCGGTGCAGAAGTTAAGCGTCGTATTATGATTGGTGCTTATGCTTTATCTGCCGGTTATTACGATGCTTATTATTTAAAAGCACAAAAGACACGTCATTTGATTAGTGATGATTTCAAAAAAGCCTTTAAAGAAGTGGATGTTATTATGGGCCCAGTATCGCCAACAACAGCATTTGATTTAGGCTCAGTTAAAGATTCAGTGTCTATGTACTTGGCTGATATTTACACTTTAAGTGCTAATTTAGCCGGCTTGCCAGGCATGAGTATTCCAGCTGGATTCTCAAATAAATTACCCGTGGGTTTGCAGTTAATTGGTAATTATTGGTCTGAGTCAAAGCTTCTTAATATTGCGCATCAATTTCAACAGCAAACAGATTGGCATACAAAAACACCAGAGGAGGGTTAGCATGGAGTGGGAAACAGTTATTGGTTTAGAAATCCATGCACAGCTTAACACCAAATCTAAGATTTTTTCATCTGCTGCTACAAAATTTGGTCAAGAGCCAAATTCACAAGCTTGTGCAGTAGATTTAGGCTTGCCAGGTGTGCTACCAGTGCTTAACGTTGAAGTGGTTAACAAAGCAATTAAGTTTGGCTTGGCAGTTGGTGCACATATTAATCAGCGTAATATTTTTGATCGTAAAAATTACTTTTACCCAGATCTTCCTAAAGGTTATCAAATTTCACAGATGGATATTCCCATTGTTGGCGAGGGTGAAATTGAAATTACTGTTGATAATGAAATTAAAGTCGTTGGTATTACCCGTGCTCATTTAGAAGAAGATGCGGGAAAATCAGTACATGATATGTTTAATGAATATACAGCCATCGACTTAAACAGAGCAGGCACACCACTATTGGAAATTGTATCTGAGCCAGATATGCGTAGTGCAAAAGAGGCGGTAGCCTATGCTAAAAAGATCCATGCTTTGGTTCAATATATTGGCATTTGTGATGGCAACATGCAAGAAGGCTCATTCCGATGTGATGCAAACGTTTCAATTCGTCCAATGGGGCAAGAAGAGTTGGGCACACGTGCAGAGCTTAAAAATATCAATTCATTTAAATTTTTAGAACGCGCTATCAATCTAGAGGTTGAGCGTCAGCAAGATATTCTTGAAGAGGGCGGTAGTGTCTTACAAGAGACACGATTGTATGACGCAGTTAAGCATCAAACTCGCTCTATGCGTTCTAAGGAGGAGGCTAATGATTATCGTTACTTCCCGGATCCAGATTTATTACCTGTTGAGATTAGTGATGAGCTAATGGCGTCAATTAAAGCCACCTTGCCAGAGCTTCCAGTTGAGAAAAAAGCACGTTTTATTGCCGAATTAGGATTAAACGAATATGATGCTGACGTCTTAACCTCACAAAAATCGTTGGCTGATTACTTTGAAGCAACTCTTAAAGGTAATGAAAAAAATGCTAAATTATGTGCAAATTGGGTAATGGGCGAACTATCTGCATTGCTTAATAAAAACCAATTAGAAATAGAGCAATCTCTCGTATCAGCTCAAGCGCTGTCACAATTGGTAGCTCGTATTGGTGATGACACTATTTCAGGAAAAATTGCCAAAGACGTATTTAAGGCTATGTGGGAAGGCGAGGGTTCTGCTGATAGTATTATTGAATCTAAAGGCCTCAAGCAGATGACAGATACAGGTGCGATTGAAGTGATTGTTGATGAAATTATTGCTAA
>DTUI01000090.1:0-18044 GCA_012964205.1 Candidatus Thioglobus sp. | reverse complement strand
ATTTCACATCAATTGATGATCCGTGCAGGGCTTATCTCTAAATTGGCTTCTGGCTTGTATTCTTACTTGCCAATGGGCGTTAGAATTCTTAAAAAAGTTGAGGCTATTATTCGTGAAGAGATGGATAAAGTAGGATCTCAAGAGGTGCTGATGCCAGTTACTCAGCCAGCAGAACTTTGGCAAGAGTCAGGTCGCTGGGAGCAATACGGTCCAGAATTATTACGTTTTAAAGATCGTCATGGTCGTGAATTTTGCATGGGTCCTACTCATGAAGAGGTGATTACTACTATGGCTGCACAATACATTCGTAGTTATAAACAGTTACCAATGAGTTTTTATCAAATTCAAACTAAATTTAGAGATGAGATTCGTCCAAGATTTGGCGTTATGCGTTCGCGTGAATTTATCATGAAAGATGCCTATTCATTTCATTTAGATCAAGAATCATTACAAAACACATACGATATTATGCATCAAACTTATTGCAATATATTTGATCGTTTAGGTCTTGATTATCGCCCGGTATTAGCTGATTCTGGCTCTATTGGCGGCGATGCTTCTCATGAATTTCACGTGTTGGCGGATAGTGGTGAAGATGCAATTTGTTTTTCTGATGAATCTAATTATGCGGCTAATATCGAAAAAGTATCATTTTCTCAGCAACAAGCAACCACCATACCAAAAGAGCAGCAAACATCTGTTTTAACCAAGAAAAAAACCAGTATTGAAGAGGTTTCAGAATTTTTAGCTATCGCGCCTTCAAGTTGTATCAAAACATTAATCATTAAAACTTTGGAAGGCTTTAAAGCATTAGCACTTCGAGGCGATCATGAATTAAACGAGATTAAAGCCCATAACTTATTTGGTGAATTTGAATTAGCTTCTGATGATGAGATTAAGTCACTAGGATTAAAAAAAGGATTTATCGGCATTAAAGAGTTAGGTGTCGATCTAGTGGTTGATTACTCAGCCAGCATAATGTGTGATTTTGTTTGTGGTGCAAATGAATGGGATCATCATTTAACTGGGGTTAACTGGCAAGATACAGAGTTTACTCAAGCAGACTTACGTAATGCAATTGAAGGCGATGACTCTCCTGATGGACAGGGTAAGTTAGTGATAAAACGCGGTATTGAAGTTGGGCATATTTTTCAGCTAGGCACTAAGTATTCAAAAGCCATGAAGGCTAATGTTATTGGTGAATCTGGCAAGGCTGTCACTACTACTATGGGTTGTTATGGTATTGGTGTTACACGTGTTATTGCTGCAGCAATTGAGCAAAATTATGATGACCGTGGAATTATATTCCCTGAATCTATTGCGCCTTTTCAGTTGGTGATTGTGCCGATTAATTACAACAAATCTACACGAGTTAAAGCTTTAGCAGATGATCTATATCAAGTATGCCTAGAGGCCGGTATAGAGGTTTTATTAGATGATCGTAAAGAACGTGCTGGCATTATGTTTGCTGATTCTGAATTGCTGGGAATTCCACATAGAATGGTGTTGAGTGATACGCATGCTGATAATGGTAACGTTGAATATAAAGCTCGTAATAGTGCTGACAAAATCGAAGTGAGCTATGATGAAGCTTTGACATTCATTCAATCTAAAATTAAATAACTTAGGATTTAAAGACAATGACTTGGTGGCAATATATTATTCCTCAGCATACATTATCAAATCTCATGTTTCGCTTTGCCAGACTTGAAAATGTTTGGTTAAAAAATAAATTCACCCATTGGTTTGTTAAATCTTATGGGGTTAACTTGTCTGAAGCAGTGCGTGAAAATGTTGAGGATTATCAGCATTTTAATGATTTTTTTACTCGTGCGTTAAAGCCAACTGCACGAGAAATAGCGAATAGCAATATCATTTGTCCAGTAGATGGTACGGTCTCACAAGCTGACAAGATAAGTCATGCAACTATTTTTCAAGCTAAAAACCATTACTATACGGTTTCTGCATTATTAGCTGGTGATTATCGCGCCGATCAATTTGATGCAGGGTATTTTGCCACTATTTATCTTTCGCCAAAAGACTATCATCGTATTCACATGCCATTTGATGGAAAGTTAGTTTCTATGGATTATATTCCAGGTGATTTATTTTCAGTTAATAAAACAACTGCCGAAGGTGTGACTGACTTATTTGCTAGAAATGAGCGAGTGGTTTGTTATTTTCAAACAGAATTCGGACTATGTGCTTTTGTATTGGTTGGTGCTATTTTTGTAGGCTCTATGCAGACAACATGGGCAGGGCAAATTAACCCACCTTATCAAAAAGAAGTACAACATTTTGACTATACTAATCAAGATATTAAGCTTAAGAAGGGTGAAGAATTGGGTCGATTTAACATGGGATCAACCATCATCATGCTGATGCCTAATCAAGAAAACTGTTTGAATTTAATTGCGGGCCAGACGGTACGTATGGGTGAAGCGTTAATTTAATTTTGTTAGTTTGACCAGTTTAATGGTTTGATCTGAAATTTGTAAAATCTCAACTAATAGATTATCAATCTTAAGACTGACATCACGTTTTGGAATGCTTTTTAACTCTTCTAAAATAAGGCCGTTTAATGTTTTAGCCTTGGCAACTGGTAAATCAATATTAAGCATTGTGTTAAGTTCACGTATGTTAATTCTTGGATCGACTAAATAGCTGCCATCTTCTTGTAAGCTAACCTCATCAATAATTTCGCTTTGATTAGAAGTAAACTGCCCAACAATTTCTTCTAGAATATCTTCAAGAACAATCAACCCTCGAACTTCACCATATTCATCAACAATTAGACCTAGACGTCTTTTTTGCAACTGGAAGTGTTCTAATTGATGTGCCAATGATGTACCCTCAGGAACAAAGTATGGCTCACGTACAAGAGCGAGTACATTGTCCATGCTAAAGTCACCCTTAGCATATAGATTAACAATATCACGCATATGTAATACGCCAGTAATATTGTCACTTGAAGTATCGTAGGTAAGTAAGCGTGTATGCTGAATACGTTCAAATTGCTTGATAATTTCATCAGGTTTGGTAATGTCAACGCTGATTAACTCATGTCTTGGAATCATGATATCTTCAACTTTAACCTTCTCAAGGTCAATAATGTTGAGTAACATTTTTTGGTAGTTAGAGGCGATGATTGGCTTGGCATCGCTAACCACCATACGTAATTCCTCTGAGCTAATATCTCCATCTTTCTGTTGGTTGTTAATACCAAATAATTTAAGAATCATGTTGGATATGAGTGCAATAAACCAGACAAGTGGTTTGAAAAGTTTAATCAGTGCACTGATAATAATTGAAGCTGGAAGGGCAACTTTTTCAGGATTTTTTGCGGCAAATGTTTTCGGTGTGGTCTCAGCAAAAACCAAGATTACAAAGGTTAATGTGAGTGATGCTAATACAATTGAATCCTCACCCCAGAGTTTAATTGTTAGGATCGTTGCAATACTTGAGGCAAAAATGTTAACAAAGTTATTGCCTAGTAGAATAGTGCCGATTAGATGGTCAGTGTCTTTTAAAAGATGCTCGGTACGTCTCGCGCTTTTGTTAGTTTTGCTTAAAACTTTAAGACGATAGCGGTTAATCGCCATCATTGAAGTTTCAGTGCTGGAAAAAAAAGCTGAAGCTAGTATTAGGCCAAATAGCGTAAAACTAAGCCAAAAGGTGGATAGTGATTCCAATAAGTTGTTGAATTAAGTAAGTTAAGGCTTAGTTTAATTCAAATGATTAAAAGCATCAAGTCCTGGGTAAATCGCTTTAGCACCTAATTCTTCTTCGATGCGCAATAAACGATTGTACTTAGCCAAGCGATCAGAACGTGACAAAGAGCCAGTTTTAATTTGTCCACAGCCTGTTGCCACTGCCAAATCAGCAATAGTTGTGTCTTCAGTCTCACCAGAGCGATGTGACATAACTGCAGTGTATCCAGCTTCATCAGCCATTTTCATAGCGGCGAAAGTTTCAGTTAGTGTCCCAATTTGGTTGACTTTGATTAGGATTGAGTTAGCAATGTTATTGTCAATACCTTGCTTTAAAATTTTGCTATTGGTAACAAATAAATCATCACCGACTAATTGAACTTTGTCACCAACCTTTTTAGTTAGTAAGTCCCAGCCATCCCAATCATTTTCATCCATACCATCTTCAATAGAGATAATAGGGTAGTTATCAACCCAATCAGCTAAGTAGTCAACAAACTCTTCTGAGCTTAGTGATTTGTTTTCAGAGGCTAGTACGTATTTTCCATCTTTGTAAAATTCTGAGCTTGCCGCATCAATACCAATAAAGATATCTTTACCTGCTTCATAGCCAGCGTTTTTAATTGCTTCTAGGATAACTTTAATGGCATCTTCATTAGAGGCTAAGTCTGGCGCAAAACCACCCTCGTCACCAACAGCTGTATTCATACCTTGTGCTTCGAGTACAGTTTTTAAATTGTGAAACACTTCGGCACCATAACGCAATGCTTCTTTAAAATTTGGTGCGCCAGCAGGAATAATCATAAATTCTTGAATATCAACACTATTATTAGCATGCTCACCGCCATTAATAATATTCATCATTGGTACTGGTAGTTTGTAATCATCACCCTGGTCAAGAGAATCATATAGTGGCTTATTTTGTCTATTTGCGTTAGCATGTGCACTAGCAAGAGATACTGCCAAAATAGCGTTAGCACCAAGACGTGACTTAGTTTCTGTACCATCAAGATCGATCATTGCTTGGTCGATTACAGCTAAATCTTCAATACCAAAACCGATTAAAGTTTCGTTAATTTCTGTATTTACAAATTCGACTGCTTTTAAAACACCTTTACCAAGGTAGCGAGATTGATCGCCATCACGAAGTTCTAGTGCTTCTCGTTGTCCAGTTGAAGCGCCACTTGGTACCATAGCACTACCCATTGTGCCGTCATCTAAAATAACGTCAGCTTCAATGGTTGGATTGCCTCTAGAATCAAGGATTTCTCTTGCTTTAATTTGTTTAATTTTCACAGTTTTCCTATTGTTTTTATTCGAAGAATGACTTCATTTTACCAAAAAATGAGTCTGACTCAGGGTGATGTTTCTTACCACACGAGCTTGAAAAATCACTTAATAAATCTTTCTGTTTTTTGCTTAAATTAACTGGCGTTTCAAGTTTAACCTGACAGATTAAATCACCCGCTCCGCCATGACGAATGGTTGTTATACCTTTACCTCTAAGTCTAAATTGTTTGCCAGTTTGTGTGCCAGCTGGAATTTTAATTTTCAGTTTAGAGCTAAGTGTCGGTACCTCAATTGAACCGCCGAGTGCTGCTGTGGAAAAATCAATTGGCACTTCACAGTATAAGTCATTACCTTCGCGTTGAAAGATTTCATGTGTCTTAACATGTATTTCTACATATAAATCACCACTTTGTCCGCCACGAATGCCAGCCTCACCTTCACCACTTAATCGAATACGATTACCAGTATCAACGCCGGCTGGAATTTTAACTGATAAAGTTTTTTGCTTGCGCACCACGCCTTGGCCACGACAAGTGCCACAAGGAGAATCAATTTTTTGACCTGTACCCGAACACTTTGGACAAGGGCGTTGTACTGCAAAGAAGCCTTGCTGCATTTGAACCTGGCCAACGCCACCACAAGTGGAACAAGTATTAACACTTGTTCCTGGCTTGGCGCCAGTACCTGAACAAGGATCACACTTCTCATTTTTAGGAATTCGAATTTTGACGGTAGTGCCTTCTGCCGCTTCTTTTAAATCGATCTCTAAATCGTAGCGCAAGTCAGAGCCACGAGTATCTGTATGTTGCTGGCCGCCTCCAAAAATATCACCAAAAATATCACCAAAACCACCGCCACCAAAACCACCGCCACCACCAAAACCACCAGCGCCAGCATTTCCATCTACACCAGCATGGCCAAATTGGTCATAGGCTTGACGTTTTTGTTCGTCAGACAAAATAGCATAAGCTTTTTGAATTTCCTTGAACTTTTCTTCTGCTGCTTCTTTGTTGTCAATGTTACGATCTGGATGATGTTTCATTGCCAAGCGTTTGTAAGCTTTTTTTATTTGCTTTTTGTCAGCATTTTTATCAATATTTAAAATATCGTAATAATCTCTTTGCGACATAACTACCTTTTTATAAAGTTAAAAAACCTCCTTCAAATATTAATAATCTGAAGGAGGTTGTTGATTTAAATATTAAAGATTACTTGTCGTCTTTAACTTCTTCAAAGTCAGCGTCAACAACATCATCACCTGCGTCAGTTGCTTCAGATGCACCATCTTCTGAACCAGCTTTTGCTTGTGCCTTTTCAGCTAAAGGCTGAGCCTTTTCTGTTAAGGCTTGTGATTTAGCATCAATCGCATCTTTGTCGTCAGATTTTATTGCTTCTTCTAACTCTGTGATTGCTGCTTCAATGCCTGTTTTTTCATCTTCAGAAACTTCTTCTTTTAGATCATCTAAGGCTTGCTTAGTTGAGTGAATCAATGAGTCAGCCATGTTTCTAGAGGTTACTAATTCTTGGAATTTTTTATCTTCCTCTGCATGTGCTTCAGCATCTTTAATCATGTTTTCAACCTCTTCATCACTTAAGCCACTTGATGCTTTAATAGTAATTGATTGCTCTTTTCCAGAGTTTTTATCTTTGGCAGAAACATTCAAAATACCATCGGAGTCAATGTCTAGTGTAACTTCAATTTGTGGCTGGCCCTTAGGTGCATTTGGAATGCCTTCTAAGTTAAATTGACCTAATGATTTATTAGCGCTGGCAATTTCACGTTCACCTTGTAATACGTGTACTGTTACTGCTGATTGGTTGTCCGCTGCTGTTGAGAAAATTTGTGACGCATTCGTAGGAATGGTTGTATTTTTCTCGATTAGCTTAGTCATTACACCACCCATAGTTTCAATACCTAGTGATAAAGGTGTGACATCTAATAATAAAACATCATTAACTTCACCGCCTAATACACCCGCTTGAATTGCTGCACCCATGGCAACAGCTTCATCTGGATTGACGTCTTTCTTAGGCTCTTTACCAAAGAACTCTTTAACCTTCTCTTGAACCTTAGGCATACGTGTTGAACCACCAACAATGATCACTTCATCAATGTCACTGATTGAAAGATCGGCATCATTAAGCGCTGTCTGACATGGGTCAATCGTACGCTTGATAAGATCTTCTACTAGCGACTCCAGCTTAGAGCGAGTAATTTTGATGTTCATGTGTTTTGGACCTGAAGCATCAGCTGTTACGTATGGAAGATTTACTTCTGTTTGCTCAGAAGATGATAATTCAATCTTAGCTTTTTCTGCTGCTTCTTTCAAGCGTTGAAGTGCCATTGGATCATTTTTAAGATTAACACCTTGCTCTTTGTCAAACTCGTCAACTAAATAGTTAATAATGCGCTGATCAAAATCTTCACCACCTAGGAATGTGTCACCATTAGTTGATAATACTTCAAAGTGCTTTTCACCATCAATGTCTTCCATTTCAATGATTGATACGTCAAATGTACCACCACCTAAATCGTAAACAGCAACTGTTTTGTCACCAGTTAACTTGTCAACGCCGTAAGCTAATGCTGCAGCTGTTGGCTCGTTAATGATACGTTTAACATTAAGACCAGCAATTTTTCCTGCATCTTTAGTTGCTTGACGCTGTGAGTCGTTAAAGTAAGCGGGCACTGTAATAACCGCTTCAGTAACTGTTTCACCTAAGTAGTCTTCAGCTGTTTTTTTCATCTTGCCGATTACTTTGGCTGAAATTTCGGGTGCAGCCATCTTAGAATCTTTAACTTGAACCCATGCATCGCCATTGTCAGCTTTAACAATTTTGTAAGGCACTAAGTCGATGTCTTTTTGTACAGCATCTTCGTCAAAACGACGACCAATTAAACGCTTAATTGCATATAGTGTGTTTTCAGGATTAGTAACTGCTTGACGCTTAGCTGATTGACCAACTAAAACTTCATCTGAATCTTTTGGAAAAGCAATGATTGATGGGGTTGTGCGATCACCCTCTGAATTTTCAATAATTTTAACACTGCCACCTTCCATAATAGCGACACATGAATTTGTTGTACCTAAGTCAATTCCGATGATTTTTGACATTTTATTGCTCCTTGTAATTTGATATACCCTCTATATAGGGGTGAGTATTTCAAATTCAAGCAATAATATGGAAAAAATCTTACAGTTGTTGTTTGAGTAGTGCTTCTACAGATTTTGGTACGAAATGACTAATATCACCACCTAATGACAAAATCTCACGAACTAGAGAAGAAGATATATTGGCGTATTGTTCTGCTGGTGTCATGAATAAAGTTTCGATCGTAGGATTAAGGTGTTTGTTCATGCCAGAGAGCTGGAACTCATATTCAAAATCACTCACCGCACGTAGCCCGCGCAAAATAACCTGCGCATTTTGCGCTTTGGCAAAATCCACCAACAATGTGTTAAAACTCATGACTTTGATATTGCTAATATCACTTAGCGTTTTACTAGCCATATCAAGGCGCTGATCAATACTTAAGAAAGCAGATTTCTTACTGTTTTGAGTGATGCCAATTATGACCTCATCAAACAACTTACTAGCACGCTTGATTAGATCAATATGGCCATTGGTAATTGGATCAAATGAACCAGGATAAATTGCAATTTTTTTTGTCATAAATAGTGCGAATGGTGAATAAACTTATAATACCTCAATTAAGCAATAATGCACTTGCCCTGAGTGTTTTTGTTTGTTAATTTTGATTTTTTGCGAAATTTTATCAGTGAGTAGTGATTCAGTTATTTCAAATTCAGACTCAAGGTAAATACAACACCCTTGCGTTAAAAAACCATTCAAAGATAGCTTGTTTAGGGATTTTTCGAGGATTTTTTGATGAAAAGGTGGGTCTAGTAGGATGAAATCAAACTGTTGAGTGGCTTTATTACTTAAAAAATCCAACGCATCAGTGTGAATAAACTGAATTTGGTCGGATTTCAATAATTCTCGATTTTTTTCTAAGCTTTGAAATGCACGTAAATCTTTTTCAATGCCAAGCACTTGGTGTGCACCTCTAGAAAGTGCTTCAAAACTTAACGCACCACTACCAGAAAACAAATCCAAAAAAACCTTGCCGCTAGATTCGAACTGAATCCAGTTAAACAAGGTTTCTCTAACTTTATTAGGTGTGGGCCTGAGGCCAGTCGCATCGGGAAAGTTAAATCTCCTTCCTCGATGTGTGCCACCAATAATTTGAAATTGATTGGTGGCTTTACTCAAAGTTTACTTGCGATATGCGTCGTAAGATTCTTGTAGCTCTTTTTTAGCTTCTGCAGCATCACCCCAGCCTTCAATTTTTACCCACTTACCCTCATCTAAATCTTTGTAGTAACGAAAGAAGTGCTCAATTTGATCTTTGAGTGTTGCGCCTACATCATCAATACATTTAATGTCATGATACGATTTGCATAGCTTATCTGTCGGCACAGCTAAGATTTTGGAATCCCTGCCAGCTTCGTCAGTCATTAGTAGAACGCCAATTGGACGTACAGTAATTACTGAATCATGAATTAATGGGTAAGGAGTAATTACCAGTACATCAGCAGGATCACCATCATCTGCTAGCGTCTCTGGTACAAAGCCATAGTTACATGGGTAAAACATCGGTGTTGAAATAAAACGATCCACAAACATAGCGCCTGTTTCTTTATCGATTTCATATTTAACCGGTGATGAATTTGCCGGAATTTCAATAATTACATTTACCTCTTCAGGTAGATTTCCTGCTGATACAGGCTTAAGACTATTTTGCATTTTCCAACTCCTCTTTTAGAATGTGATGACGCCAGCCGCTAAGGAATTTAACGCTTTGGTCACCACGAATATATTTCATTAACGCTTTACCATTAGCAATTAATGTTTCATCTAGATTATACTGAACTGCAATTTTTTGGATGAGTTTTTGCAGTTGATTTTTTTGTTGTTTTTCACTTTTAGTGGGTGGCTGATGACTACCAATCTCAATACGCGTTTCAACTAGGTTCGAGTGCTGTGATAAAAATTCATTAAAAGAGGCTTTAGCCTTATCAGAAAGTTTTGCTTTGTTGGTGCTGTAATCAATGAGTTGTTCATCTGTCATTATCCATTTTCTTGGCTTATTTTTATTGACAGCTTGAGATTCTCGCCATGCAGCTAACTGTGCAGCTTTTTGATGTGTGCTTTTAGGAAGTTTTGATAGGCCTTTTATTTTTTGCCAAGCTTGATCTAGGTTGGGTAGGTATAAATCAATATTTGACAAGTCATGGCCATCAGCCATTAACCAATCAAGCTTTTGTTCAATTATTAATTGATCAAATAGTTGTACGTAGTTTTTGAGTAAATAAAGTACATCGTCTAATGCATATTCAATTGCTTCTTCGGGCAGAGGTCGGGTAGTCCAGTCAAGGCGTGTGTAGGCTTTATCAAGCAAGACACCTTGTAGAATCTCAGTGATTTTTTGATAAGAAATTTGAGCCGGATGGTTAAGAAAATGCGCAGCAATTTGGGTGTCAAATAGTTGATGCGGCAAGCGATTAGATAAATAATACAAGGCTTCAATGTCTTGACGGGCAGAATGCACAATCCATACGCTATCTTGCTGGTACAGCTTATCAAATAAAGGCTCTAAATCCTCAATAGCAAGTATATCTATACAATCAGTATTACTTTGTGTGGCGATTTGTACTAGACACAAAATAGGGTAGTAAGTGTCAACACGCTTAAATTCGGTGTCAATGGCTAAATGGGTCTGTGATTTAATAGAAGCTAAAAAATCACGTAGTTGCTGGTCAGTTTGAATCATTGTTGTATTTTAGCAACAAGTAATGATACGGCCACACTATTTATGAGATAATTTAGTCAAATTAAATTATTATAAAAATAAGTATATGACCTATCGTCAGCATGCAGACTTAATTAAAACGCCACCTGCTTGGTTTTGGACATCGATTTTCTTATTATCTATTTCTGGTACTTTTTATTTAGGCTTAAATCCCGAATTGATTGGTAAATGGTGGAGTTACTTAGCTGGCTATAACGTAGCCTTAAGCATGATTGCTGTTTATTATATTTATACTGAAGTTACTCGCCTAAAGAGAGATATGGGTGACAATATTGTAGGTTCAAAATTTACTTGGTCGTTTATTAAAATTGTGCCAATGTTGGTGATTGTGCCGGTGTTATCATTTTATATGTTCTCATTTCAAACCATCCAAGATAACGTGTCTGATTCTGAAAAGACATTCGACGCTTTTAGCAAAAATTTTATCCAACAAGTTGATAGTCTCTATGAGGGTGTGCAAGAGGTTAGAAATGAGCGTTATACACAGCAAACTAGACGCCTTTTAACTTTAATTACTTCTTTTGGTGACTTTAAAAAAGATGCGGATAATTATCAAGACAGCATGCAGATTTTTCTGGATGGACTAATTGACAAAGGTTGGGCTTGTCAAATCACCTTGTTAAATGATCAAGAGGAAGTAATCGCTAGAACTGCTGATGTTTCAAATTGTATGGCGGTTGAGGATCAGCCATTGCCCGGCTCTCAACCTCGTACTATTAATGAAGATAGTAGTACAAATGTAATACAAGTAAAAATGTCAACACGATACTTAACTCGCTCTCCAGATAAAAATTTCTTTGTTGTGGATGCTGTTTATGCGGCAGATCCTGGCTTACTTGGATTTTTATCTCAAGTAGAAGTGTTTACTAAAAGAACTAAAAATATTGAGTTCGATCTAAATACCTCAATTACGCAAAAGCGCTTTATGATTGATTTTTCATCAACTGTACTATTAGCAGTGTTAAGTGCCTTGATGTTGGTTTTTCGTATGATTGAAAAGATTATGAGACCACTCAACAATCTTTCTATTGCCACTCGTGAAATTGCTAAAGGTAACTACGATGTACGCATTGAGCAAAGTAAAGATAGTGATGATGTGCGCCTATTAATTGAGCAATTTAACATTATGTCCGAGCAAATAAAAACATCAAAAGAAGGCTTAGATACACACAATCTTTATTTAGAAACCATTCTAAAATATTCTTACGGCGTTATTGCGCTAGACCAAAACAAGAACATTCGCTTAATTAATCCAATTATCGGTGAAATGTTTAGTATTGATAATGAGCAATCTTTTATAGGTGGAAAGTGTAGAGAAATTTCCAAAAAACATACAGAGTTAAGCCCTTTATTTGAACTAACTGAAGATAGATTTAAAGCGCAAAACAGTGAATGGAATGAGGAGCTGGAGTTAACTTTAGCTAATCGTCATTTATTGTTATCGTGCCAGGGTGCTATGCTCGAAAGCCATGGAAATACACTGGGTTATGTCATTATTATTAAAGATATTTCTAAACTTAACCGAGCACAGAAAAAAGCCGCTTGGGGCGAGGTTGCTATACGCATGGCACATGAAATAAAAAACCCATTAACACCAATTTTATTATCAGCACAACGTCTGCGTAATCGCTTTATGGATTCATTGCAAGATCGAGATTTAGAGGTTATTGATAAAACCACCAATACCATTATTAACCAAGTGAAATCCATGGATCTGATGGTGAGTGCTTTTGCAGACTATGCAAACACCCCGCAAATTGAACGAAAACCAAGCAATCTGAATGATATCGTTAGTCAGTCGATTTCTTTGTATGATGCGCAACAGAACTTAAAAATTGGCTATGATTTGGCTAGTGATATCCCAGAGTTACTGCTTGACTCAGCCAGCATATCAAGAGTGCTAATCAATCTGCTTAAAAATTCAGCCGAATCTTCTGAAGAGGGCAGTATTAGCGTTAATATTGTGACTGAATATTTAGCTGACCAAGGTCTCGTGCGTTTGAGTATTACTGATAATGGCGAAGGCTTTAATCAGGATGTATTAGATCGAGTGTTTGAGCCTTATGTTACTACCAAAGTTAAAGGTAGTGGACTAGGTATGGCCATTGTGCAAAATATTGTTGAACAGCATGATGCGCGTATATTTGCATCTAATGTCAAGCCACATGGTGCTAAAGTTACAATTGAATTCAATCATCAAGTATAAAGAGGAGAAAGCAATGAACAGTACAAATATAATCGGAAAAATTCTTATCATTGATGATGAAAGTATCAATTCAGAAACGATGATGGATACCTTAGAGGATGTGAATTATCAGGTGAGTTTGGCAGCTAATGCGCAAGAGGCTAAAAGTATTATTCAAACTGAAGCGTTTGATTTGGTGATGATGGATGTTTGGATGCCAGGTCAAGATGGTATGTCATTGTTAGAAGAGTGGATTGGACAAGGATTTTCAACACCAATTGTCATGATGTCTGGTCATGCAGAGCATCAAGATGTGGTGAAGGCGATTAGGCTAGGTGCGGTTGATTTCTTAAAAAAACCATTGCATGATATTTTGCCATTAGTGCGTAAATTTTTATCCAAACAAGCGGTAAAAACCAGTCAAAATGCAATCACAGGTATTGATTTTGATGCGCCGCTAAAAGTGGCTAGAAACATATTTGAAAAAGAATATTTCAATCATCACTTGCAGGAGAATAATCATAATATTGCTGCAGTAGCGACTAAAGCAGGACTAGAGCGTACGACTTTATATCGTAAACTTAAAGATCTAGGGATCGATAAAAACAAGGCTTAAGAATGAAAATTTTAATTTTGGGTGCGGGTCAAGTTGGCTCAACATTGGCTAAATATTTAAGTGAAGATGATGATAATGACATTACCATTATTGATAAAGATGAGGTAAATCTACTCGATCTTCAGCGTCATTTAGACATTAAAACTGTTTGTGGCTTTGCCGCTTATCCAAATATTTTGGAAGAGGCGGACATTAGAAATATGGATATGGTGATTGCGGTCACTCGTTCTGACGAAGGTAATATGCTTGCCTGTCAAATGGCTCACACACTGTATCAGGTAGATAAAAAAATTGCCCGTGTGCGCACAGCAGAATACCTTCATCGTAAAGAGTTGTTTTCAAATGACGCTATCCCAATTGATTTTATTATTACTCCCGAAGGGCTGGTTACAAACTATATCAAACGTGTGGTCGAAGAGCCAGGTGCTGAGCAAGTATTTGAATTTGAAAATGGCTTGGTGCAATTGGTTGAAACCAAGGCCTATGCAGGAACACCGATTGTAGGGCACTCTATTAAAGAGTTGCACAAGCACTTGCCTAAAATCCATATGCGTATTGTTAGTTTATATCGCAATGGCCAAGCGATTCCTGCTTATGGTGATACGGTGATCAAAGATGGTGATCGTGTTTACTTTGTGACCGAAAAAGAAAGCGTATCCAAAGTATTAAAAGAATTTAGACGAGTTGATAAGGCTTATAGAAATATCATTATTGCTGGTGGTGGTCGTATTGGTCTTAATTTGGCCAAGCACTTAGAAAAAAACCATCGTGTTCGAATTATTGAACAAAGCAAAGAGCGAGTTAAAGAGCTTGCAGATGAGCTCGAAGATGTGCTGGTGTTGCGTGGCAATGCATCTGATGAGGAGTTGTTGTTAGAAGAGGGTATTGAGAATACAGATTTATTTTTAGCACTAACTGACTCGGATGAAATTAATGTTATCGTTTCTATTTTGGCAAAACGTCTAGGCGCACATAAAACCATTGCTTTGGTAAAGCGCAATGTTTATGAAGACTTGGCTGAGCAAAGTGATGATGTAGATATGGTCATTTCACCTGACCAAATCACCACCAGTGGTATTTTGGCACACATTAGAAAAGGTGATACGATGATGGTGCATTCTCTACGCCAAGGAAAATCAGAGGCAATTGAACTGATTGTGCATGGTGACAAGGATCATTCAGATGTTGTAGGCAGAAGTATTGGAGAAATTAACTTGCCAGATGGTGTAGTGGTTGGATCAATTGTGCGTAACAACAAAGTAATTATGGGCTCAAGAATGCTGATAATTGAAGAAGGCGACCATATATTGCTCGTGTTAACTGATGTGAATAAAATTCATGAAGTGGAAAAATTGTTTGAAGGTCGTTTTGATTAAAGTCAGGCTTAATTAGGAAGAAATATGCAGTTTAGTATTGTATTCAAAACCATTGGTTTATTGCTAATGGTATTTAGTTTGACGCAATTGCCACCAATTGTGGTTGATGCTATCTATCAGCAACAAGAAGCGCTTTCTTTTGCAGTGGCATTTGCACTTACTTTTGCAAGCGGCTTATTATTGTATCTACCTTTTAGAAAATCCACTAAAGATTTCAGAATTAGAGAGGGAATTTTAGTTGTGGTAAGTTTTTGGTTTGTTTTATCTTTATTTGCAACCATACCATTCCTACTCTCAGAATCCTTAAGAATGTCTTTTTCAGATGCTTTTTTTGAATCAATGTCTGGCCTTACTACAACAGGTGCAACCGTCTTATCGGGCCTAGATGACTTACCAATGGCAATTTTGTACTATCGCCAACAACTGCAATGGCTTGGTGGCATGGGTATTATTGTATTGGCAGTGGCTATCTTACCAATGCTTGGTGTTGGTGGTATGGAGCTTTACCATGCTGAGTCTAGTGGTATTTCAAAAGATCGTCTGACGCCAAAATTAACGCAAACGGCTAAAGCACTTTGGAAAATTTATTTAAGCTTTACTGTGATATGTGCAGTGGCTTATTATCTTGCAGGTATGGATATTTTTGATGCCATTGGGCATAGCTATTCAACAGTTGCCATTGGTGGTTTTTCTACGCATGATTTATCCATTGGTTATTTTGATAATATTGCCATTGAATCGGTTGCCGTGGTGTTTATGTTTTTAGCAGGTATTAATTTTTCACTGCACTTTTTTGTATGGCGTAAGAAAAACGTATTAGCCTTTTTTAAGGATTCTGAATTTCAAACGTATCTATTATTGCTAAGTGTATTGATCTCGCTAGTTACACTGTATTTATTAAACAGTGGTCATTATCAAACAACGCAAGAAGCTTTGCGTTATGGTGTTTTTCAAAGTGTATCAATAGCAACTACCACAGGGTTCGCCTCAACTAATTTCTCATTATGGCCATTGATTTTGCCAGTATTGCTTATTTTTTCTAGCTTTATTGGCGCATGTGCCGGCTCAACAGGTGGTGGTATTAAAGTGGTTAGAGTGCTATTAATGTTCAAACTTGCCATGAAAGAAATCAAGAAGTTTATTCATCCCAATGCACAGATTAATATTAAGCTCAATCAGCGCAGTGTTAGCGAAAGTACACTGATTTCTGTTTGGGGTTTTTTCTCACTGTATGTGATTGCCTTTATCTTCATTATGGTGGCATTAATGTTTACTGGAATGGATCAAGTAACAGCTTTTTCTGCAACAGCTGCAAGCATTAATAATCTTGGGCCAGGATTAGGCGATGTGGCTGAAAATTATGGTGCGATTAGTGAAAGTGCTAAATGGATTTTGAGCTTTTCTATGCTATTGGGGCGGCTAGAAATTCTAACGCTAATGGCATTATTACATAAAGCTTTCTGGCGTTTTTAATCAAAAAACGTCATTCTAATTATTTGCTAAATTTTAGTATTTAAAACTTTATCACTCAACAACAATGTTGTAATTTGGTAGGGCAGCTAACAGCTGCTTGCCATAGAATTTAGTGGTTAAGCGATTGTCAAAAATTGTAATTTTCCCAGTGTCGGTTTCGGTTCGAATGAGTCGACCACAAGCTTGGATAAGGCGTAGTGACGCATCTGGCAATGAGATTTCCATAAATGGATTACGATTTTGAGATTGTAGATAATCAGCTAATGTTTTATCAATCGGTGAAGTGGGCACGCTAAAGCGTAGTTTTACAATTACTACATGGGTTAGATTATCACCCTTAAGATCCACACCTTCAGCAAAACTATCAAGCCCAAAAATAACACTCCCCTGGCCTTGTTTACGTAATTCAGAATGCTTTTCTAAAATGGTCTTTTTCGGGTATTCACCCTGTACAAATAGCGTGCAATCCAATTTGTTCTCAACCATATCAGCCACCATCTGCATTTGCTTATTTGAGGCAAATAACACCAAAGAGCCTTTGGTTGTGTCTAGGCGTTTGAGTAATTGAGCGCCCACTTCTTTGGTGTGATCATATACTTGAGTTGGGTTGGCTTTAAACTTGGCAATAATAAAATCAACCTGATCAAATGTAAAAGGTGAAGGTAAGCGTAGATACTGGTTTTCAGATTTTTTTAATCCTAGTTGCTTGTTAAGTCGATCAAAGCTACCTAATGAGGATAGTGTTGCAGATGTGAGTATGACCCCTGAAGCTTTTGACCAAATTAGTGAGTTCAGATTGGTAGATATATCTGTTTGCGCACTATTTAAAAGATAATTGGTTTTTTTACTAGCAAGGGTATTTTTTTCTATCCAGCGAGAGTGAGGCGATTTGGTATTATCATCGCTGGCTAAAAAAGAAGATAGTAATTCAACAATACTAAGCAGGTGCTGCTCACATTCTCCGCTGGCATTATTAATAGGATCAACAATAGATTTATCGATTACCTTGATTTTTAGATAATCTGTCCAAGACTCTTTTAAAATTGAGAATTTATGTTGAATGTCGGCAACGGAAATAAACAGATTTTTAGCTATTTCTTTAATTGATTCATCAACTTGACCTTGTTCAAACAGATAAATATCTTCGTCAAATTCTAATGTTTTGAGTAAAGTACTTAAATCAGTAGTGTAATTATCTACTTGTTTGATATCGACATCAGCCGCATCTTGGCCGCTAATTTTACACATTTGGTCGCCGATGCCTTTTGCTTGACGAACAGTGGTTTTAATAAACTCAGTGCCGGTTGTTAATGAAAAGTGTGATAATGCTTTTGAGCTTAAATGGTGCGCTTCATCAAAGATAAAAATTGATTCATCCACATTTGGTAAAACGGTGTTACCAGTGGCAAGATCAGCTAATACTAAATCATGGTTGGCAATAATGACATCAGCCTTAGTAATTTGTTTTCGTGCAGTGAAAAAAGCACAGTCTTGATAAAATTCACAGCTTTTTGCAGTA